>JAAWSV010000022.1 GCA_022801715.1 Oscillospiraceae bacterium | reverse complement strand
AGGCGGTCGCTCTATCCTGCTGAGCTACGCGGGCCTATGAAATTGCCGGACTGAAATCGAACTCGGAACGGTACGCCTGTGCCCCCGGAGTGGGGCGCTTTGTTCCCTACTTAGGAGTTGTACAAATACCGCCACATGCCGGCGGAATAAACCGCACACCGCGTGAACGCAGTCAAAATTTTTTCGAAGGGTATTGACAATATATATATATATATATATATATTGGATTGTGCGAAAAGCTGCCAGAATAGACAGCTTTTCGCACAACTGCTTTTAGGGGGTGCATGCTGAGAGCATAGTACTGAAGAAACCATCGCAGATACGATTTACTCTATTAGGAGGTATTGACATGAAAAAAATGCTCGCATTCCTACTGACGCTGTCCATGCTCCTTACGCTGTCAGCCTGCGGCAAAGCTGATGGAGGACAATTGGAGGAGACACCGGCAAGGGTGGTCAGTCGGGGGCTCTTCGTGCTGGACGGCACCTTGGATTTCAGCGGGGAGGACGGGCTCTCGGACCGGGAGACCTATCTGATCCACGTCTACGACATTCTGCCCGACGAGAGTCAGAATGGGGAGATGGGTCAGTTTTCCAGCAGCTATACGGTTACGCTCAACGGTATGAATACTTATGAAACCATCAACCCCCGAGGCGGCTACGATCTGCTGGGGACGGCTATTAATAGCTTCGTCCGCGCCTCCCGCTACGCCATCGACCGAAATCTGGGCACCATCTACGGAGGGGACGACCCCATCCGAGCCATCTCCGTCTTCCGCGTCAACCGCAACGACATCACGGAGGACACCGCGGCAGCGTTCACCATCAGCAGCTCGGGTATCTACGACTGCACCCTGTCCTTCCAAGGCTCGGAGATCCGGACGGTGAGCTGCTTTGATGATGTCTTTGCCTTGGAGGAGGAGGGCTATCAGCTGGCCGCCAGTATGTACGCCCGGGCCAAGGCGGTAAAGAACGCCCTCCTCTACTTCCAGCGGAACGGCGGAGTAGAGAACGAGGTGACCATGATGGTAACCACAGTGTCTCTGCTGTCCGCCAGCAACGGTGAGCTGTCCGCGGCCCTGACTCCCGACGGCGGCCAGCGCTTCCTCCACCAGAACGCCGAGGGCGGCGCGACAGAGATCGACAGGGCGGCGGCCGCCGCCGCGGTGGAGAAGTTCTTCCCGGAGATCGCCGACCAAGCCAAGGTGATCTTGGAGCAGGGCCCCGTCTGGGTGGAGCAGGCCTCGCTGTGTGCCGACTCCGCCACTTGGACCGAGGAGAACCAGCTGGCCGCCTACAACACCAGCATAGCCCTGTCCAACGCCGCGGACGCCATCATCGGCTTTTTTGAGGGATAGAAGGTACTATACATAACAAGAGCGGGAGGTCATCCGACCTCCCGCTCTTTTCTATCGCCGTCCCCGGTTAGGGCCGCTCCCCCTGTTCGCTGCCCGCCCGGTTCTCCCGGAGGACTGGGCCGGCTTCCCGCCCTGCCGCCTGCCGGGCTTCGCTCCCTTCTCCGCCCCCTTGGCGGGCCGCTCCGGCTTGGCGGGAACCTTGGCAGGCATTCTTTTCTTTCTCTCCGCCGTCTCCACCGCACTGCGCAGGGGGCGGATCAGGCAGTCCTTCCCATAGCCGATCAGATCCGCCCGGTTCACCCGGTGGAGGGCCTCCGTCACCAGCCGCCGCATCTCCGGACGCTTCCACTGGAGGAGCGCCCGCTGCAGCGCCTTGTCGTGGGCGCTCTTGGCCACGTACACCGGCTCCATGGTCCGGGGGTCCAGCTCCGTGTACCACATACAGGTGGACAGCGTCCCCGGCGTGGGATAGAAGTCCTGCACCTGCTCCGGCTGCCGGCCGGTTTTGTTCAAAAATACCGCCAGATCCACCGCGTCGCGGAGGGTACAGCCCGGGTGGCTGCTCATCAGGTAGGGTACAATGTACTGATCCAGTCCGTACCGCTGATTGAGCCGCTGGTACTTCTCGCAGAAACGCAGGTACACGTTGAAGTGGGGCTTGCCCATGTAGTCCAGCACGCCGCTGGCGCAGTGCTCCGGGGCCACCTTCAGCTGGCCGGAGATGTGGTAGCGCACTAAATCCGCAAAAAACTCGCTGTTCTTCTCCTCCAGCATGTAGTCATAGCGGATGCCGCTGCGGATAAACACCTTCTTCACCCCCGGCACCGCCCGAACCTTCCGCAGAAGGGAGAGGTAGTCGGCGTGGCTGGGGTCCAAGTTCTTGCAGGGCACCGGGGCCAGACAGGAGCGGTTTTTGCACATGCCATTTTTCACCTGCTGGGCACAGGAGGGGTGGCGGAAGTTGGCCGAGGGCCCGCCCACGTCGTGGATGTACCCCTTAAACCGGGGATCACGGGTGTACCCCTCCACCTCCTTCAGGACGCTCTCATGGCTGCGGGAGGTGACCATCCGCCCCTGATGGAAGGCCAGGGAGCAGAAGTTACAGCCCCCGAAGCACCCCCGGTTGTGGGCCACGGAGAAGCGCACCTCCTCAATCGCCGCCACGCCTCCCATAGGCTCATACATAGGGTGAACCTCCCGGGCGTAGGGCAGGGCCGCCACCTCGTCCAGCTCCTTCTGGCTGAGGGGCATCGCCGGGGGATTCACCACCAGCGTAAGGTCCCCATGCCTCTGGAGGATGGCCCGTCCCCGGATAGGGTCGTGCTCCTCATACTCCGCCATAGTAGCCTCGGCGTAGGCCCGCTTGGAGGCCGTCACCTCCTCAAAGGAGGCCACCATCACACTTTCATTGCCGCAGGCGGGGCTCTTCGAGGCGTAGGCGGTACCCCGCACATCGGTGATGCTCCCCGGCGCCTCCCCCTTGCTGAGCCGCCGGACAATCTCCCGCGTGGCCCGCTCCCCCATGCCGTAGACCAGAAGGTCCGCCTGGGCGTCAAAGAGGATGGAGCGGCGCACCTTGTCATCCCAGTAGTCGTAGTGGGCGAAGCGTCTCAAACTGGCCTCCAGCCCGCCGATGACGATGGGTGTGTCCGGAAAGGCCTCCCGGGCCCGGTTGGCGTAGACGATGGTGGGCCGGTCCGGCCGGAGACCCATCTGGCTGCCGGGGCTGTAGGCATCGGAGGTCCGGCGCTTCTTGGCGGCAGTGTAGTGGGCCACCATGGAGTCGATATTCCCCCCGCCGATGAGTACACCGTACCGGGGCTTCCCCATAGTGCGGAAGGCGTCGGCACTGTGCCAGTCCGGCTGGGCGAGGACGGCTACACGGAAGCCCTCGCTCTCCACCACCCGCGCAATAATCGCCGCGCCGAAGCTGGGATGGTCAATGTAGGCGTCAGCGGTGACGAGGAGAAAATCGTAGTACCACCAGCCCCGCTCCTCCATATCCGCGCGGCTGACGGGAAGAAAGTTGTATGTGTCCATTGGGTTTTCACCTGCCCATAGTATAATTTTTTCGCCCTGAAGCCCCCACAGGGGACAGCGCGCCGAGGTCGCCGCGCCCCACGGGTAGGTTTGACGAACCATCCCGGTTGGGAGAGCGGGCGCACAGTGTGCGCCCCTACAACCGTTACCGGAAGGCACGGCGGCATTTGCGGCACCAGGCCAGCGCAACACTCCACAAGTTCCGGCGGCAAGTCGTGGCGAGGGAGGCAGAGCGGCAGCGGACGCCTACAGCATGGCTACAGACGGGGGTACGCTCTCAGGATACCTTCTGCTTTGCGAGAGCCACCGCCGCCGCGTCCGAAGCTGCGCACCAAGCCCCCGCACCAGTCTACCGAAGCGGCATCGCGTCCCGGGGTTCTTATTAGGGGGGAGCGAATCAGGGCTGTGCCCCCAAGGGGGCTAAAGCCCGCCTGAGCGGACACCTAAGGGTGCTTTTGCTTACTTTTCTCACAAGAGAAAAGTAAGTCGCCCGGGGGTGAACCCCCCGTCCCCCCATCGCGCGGGAACCGCGCGATAAAAAGGCCCCGCACTGCGTCCGCAGTGCCCCCCGCCGCGGGGACCGCGGCGGCACCTCCTCCAATCCCTCAAACAATCTCCCTCATAACAAGCCGAATATCCATCCCCATCTCACATTGCCCATCCAGCTCACACCCCCGAACAAACCCAAACTGCTCAAAATACCCCGCCAGCTCCTTGGTGCAGGTGAGCACCACCTGTTCAAGCCCCTTCTCTCGGGCATACTGCACCGCCTGTCCCATCAGCTGCGCGCCGTAGCGCTGGCCCCGCTGGGCCGGATCAATGTGGTAGTCGGTAATCCGCAGGCCCTCCGCCTCGCGCTGTACCGCCACCAGGCCCACCGGCTCCTGCTCCAAGTACGCCCGCTGGACGCGATGGGTATCATCCTCCCTCTCCACCTGATACCAGAGCCCCGGCTCCGTGGCCAGATCACTCTTGTGCCAAGTCTGACGCTTGAAGGTGGAGAGATCGCCGTCAAGGTGGGAGTTGTCCCCCTGATAGATCACCCGAATCTCCTCCCCCTCCACCTCCAAGAGGGATACCGCCGTGTTGTCGCAGTGGTGCATAGCTCCGATCTCCCGCAGGCTCAGCCCCATGAGGGTGCCCAAGAGAATCCGGGAGGCAGCGCCGTGGCTGGCGGCGGCCACAGTCCTCCCCGGCTGCTCCGCGGCGATCTGCCGGATGCCGGCCAGCATACGGTCCCGGACCACGTCGAAAGTCTCCGCCCCCTCCACCTGCCACAGGTCGGGGAACTTGTTGAAGTTGATCAGCATCTCCCGATCCATCCGCTCGATCTCCGCCCAGGACCTCTGCTCCCAGCAGCCCAAGCGCACCTCCCGCAGAAGGGGCAGGGGATGGAAGGGCAGATTCTTGGGCTTGTATACCGCGGAGGCGGTGGTCTGGGTGCGGAACAAGTCGCTGCCGTACACCGCGTCGATGGGGATGTCGGCAAAGCGGCGCTTCAATGCCGAGAGCTGCCGGTAGCCGCGGGGTGTGATGGTGCTGTTGTACTGCCCGTGGGCAATACGGTAGAGGTTCCCCTCCGCCTCCGCGTGGCGGATCAGATAAATTTTAGTCATAGGCCCACCCTTCCGCCGCCGGCCTTCTGTCCGCACCGGCGGCTTTTTGTTTTGACACCATTATAGTAGAAAACCCGCTTTCACGCAAGAGGAACAACAGCCCATCAGATATACCGCCCCCATTCGCAGGGCACAATAACTTAGCGCACCAAGATCAGCATACAAAAAGAGACCGGATATTTGATCCGATCTCTTTGCTACTTATTGGGGATAAGGGCTCGTTGATTGGTGCGGCCTACAAGGTAATCCAAATTCACCTTGTAATACTCCGCTAACGCCACAGCATATCGCAGGGGCAGCTCCCGCTCCCCGCGTTCGTATTTGGAATAGAGGGATTGATCGCATTGGAGGAATTTCGCCACCGCTTGTTGGCTTATGTTATTATCCTCCCGTAAATCACGGATACGAAGCCGCACATTCATCACCGCAATTACTATACAACAGGACACATCGTCCTATTTACAAATTGGACTAATAGTCCTAAAATATTTTTTGGAGGTGATCCAATGACAGATTATAAAGCGCTGTACTTGAAACTATTCAATGCGACAGAAGAGGCGATTAACCTCTTAGTCAAGGCACAACAGGAATGCGAGGAGCTATATCTGACCACATCGGACGAGAAAGATGACCAGCAGGAGGAGAAAAGCTGACCTGTTTATCCCAAAAATACTCCTCAGCGTGAAGAAAAACCCTATGGATTTTTCGATTTGCTGAGGAGTATTTTCTATTCTTCCCGCTCATACTACCTTCGGCACCCTATAGGTCTGTGGAAGAAGGAGGAAATCGCAATGAAAAACGGGTTTTTCAGCGGCATGATGGTGGGGGCGGTTACCGGTCTGGCGGCGGACATGCTCCTGCGCCCCAAGGCCAGACCCAAGAGCACCGCCGGCAAGGCCATGCAGTCCATCACCGACGTGGTGGACGACACCGCCCAGACCGTCAAGCGCCAGATGCGCTGAGCGGAGTGTTCGACAGCAGAGGGGCCGGCAAAAGCCGGCCCCTCTGCTATGGAAATACCCCTCCAAAAAGCACCAGACATAGTTTCCGCCGCCGCCGGCACACTATCCTCTGGTGATGAAAGATGCGTAAGCGCCCTAAAAAAACCGCATACCTACCCAAAACCGTCTCCCGCCGCCTGACGGCCCTGCTGGCCGCCCTGACACTGCTGCTCCCCGGCTGTACGTCGCCGGTGCGGGAGGCCTCGGCGGACCTGCCCCTGCCGGCGGGGGACTTAAAATATGTGGCCCTGACCTTTGACGACGGCCCCCGCGCGGACACCACCGCGGCTCTCTTAAACGGTCTGCGCCAGCGGGGGGCCTCCGCCACCTTCTTCCTCATCGGCCAGCAGATCCCCGGCAACGAGGATCTGATCGCCCGGATGGCCGCCGAGGGCCACCAAGTGGGCAACCACACCTACGGCCACACCCGCCTGCAAAGCGCCCGGGACAACACGATCATCGAGGAGATCCACAAGACGGAGGTGCTCCTCACCGACACCTTGGGACCGGGGGACTACTGGCTGCGTCCCCCCTACGGTCTGGTGGACAGGGGCCGGTCCTCGCTGATCCACACCCCCATGATCTACTGGAGCCTGGACCCGGAGGACTGGAAGCTGCTGAACGCGGACAAGGTGAGCGCATATGTCCTCGAGCGCATCCAGCCGGGGGACATCGTCCTCCTCCACGACTTCTACCCCACCAGCGTGGAGGCGGCACTCAGAATCATCGACGTGCTGCAAAAGGAGGGCTACGCCTTCGTCACCGTATCGGAACTCTTCGACATCTATGGAACCGTCCCCGAGGCGGGCAAGCTCTATAAAAACGCGACGCAGGAGCGCAATTGGTAAAATGCGCACAAACCGCCAAGTCCCCCCGCCTCCCTGAGGGCCAAAGCCCTCAAGCGCACAAAAAACCGGATCGGCCTCCGCCGGTCCGGTTTTTATTGTTCTACTTCTCCGCCGGAGCGCCTAACAGCCTGTCTGCCCCTCCCTCGCCCAAGGCGCCGGTGATGCTGGTGTAGGGAATGTCGAAGCCCAGAGCCCCCATAGCATAGGGACCGATGTCGTAGGCGGAGAAGGTCACCAGAAGCCCCTCCTCCCGGAGCTCCACGCAGTGGTTGTTCCACTGGGACACCACGCTGGGGTAGTTCTCAAAGAGCCCGTCCCGCATCTCCTGATCCATGCCGTTGATCTGGTCTAAAATCAAATCCGTCACCGTGGCCCGGAGGAGCTCCGGGTCGTCGGCGATCTCCGAGGGGTCCACAAAGGTCCCCTTCTCCATGTCAAAGAGGTAGCTGAAGGCGTGGCTGTTGGGGTGGGCCCCGCCGGTGAAGGAGTAGCTGTCGTACACCACGCTGACAAAGCTGCCCACCTCGGTGTACTGCACCGTCAGTTCGTCGGTGTAGTACACCTTGCTCTCCTTGATCCGCTCGTCGTATACCGCCCATTCCCGCAGCTCGTCGCCCAGCTGGCTCTCCAGTACGCCATCCATGGTCTCGTTAAAGACCGCCGCCTTGGCGGCCACGTCCTCCCCGGCGCTCTCCGAGGTCTGCATCCGCAGGATGTCATAGTTGTAGACGGCCAGCATGGTCCCGTCTGTATCCGAGTACTTATCGGCGGTGTTCTCCACCACAAAGGTGTAAGGCGGCGGCGGTGGGTCCTGCTGTACAGGCGGCTCCTCCGCCGGCCCTGTCAGGGACGGCTCGCAGGCCACCATCGGCAGGCACAGTGCCATCGCCAGCATAATCGAAAGCATCCGCGTCATCGTCCAGCATCTCCTTCCCCAGCATCTCCGCAACAGGTAAACCTTCAATTCCTAACGCCTCATTCCTGATTTAAGATAATTGCTCCCGCCGCATACTCTCCCCCCGCCGTTCCCGTGCCCAAGACAGGGCAGCAGAGGTCGTACAGCGCGGTACAGCGGGCCTCGGCGGCAAAGAGGGCCTGGGCCTGCGGCCCCAGCCGGCGCACCCCGGCGGGCTTGGTAATCACCGGCAGTACCGACGTCCGCTTGATCTCCCGCAGCAGCGCACACCCGATCCCGTCCGCCGCCAGCAGACGCAGGTAGGGAGGCTCCGCCGGCGGCGGCAGGCGCAGATAGGCGGCTATCGCCATCCGGCGCAGGCGGGACAGGGGATACCGCTTGGTCTTGCAGAGGGCGAGCACCTCCTCCAGGGTGCGCCCCCGGCGCACCGCTTGGTGGAACCGGCGGCACAGGCCCTCCCCGCCTCCATCGTAGGGCAGAAGGTCCTCCGCCGTCATCCCCCGCAGTACCGCCAGCACCGCCCGCTCCCCCTGGCGAAGGGAGGCCGGACCCCTGCCGGCGGCAATCTCCGCCTCGGCCAAATTCGCCATGGCCGCCGGCACCCCGGCCTGCCACGGCTCTCCGGCCAGCATTCTCCGCCGGATCAGGGAGGCGGAGGGACAGCCGCTGTCCTCATCGCTGTCGTGGGCGGCCCCGAAGCGCCGGATAGTCAACGGCTCCATAGTACTCCCCAGCCCCCGGAGGGCCCGAAGGTACTCCACCGCCAAGTTGTTGTTGGGCAGACGGAGGCACTCCGCCGCCACGCCGATCCCCTCCCGGACAGCGGCCTGCCGGGCGGCGGCAAAGGTCACGCCCTCGGAGAGCCGCCGGCGCACCGCCTGATGGTAGTCCTCACTGTCGAGGCACGCCGCCGCCGCCATGAGGGGCGACAAATCCCCGGCCTCGCTGCCAAAGCACAGATGGGTAAACACCCCGGCGCCGTGGAGCAGGGCCACGCCCCCTCTGGCGAAGGTCTCCGCTGAGGCCACGGCGTACACCGCCGGCAGCTCCAGCACCAAGTTCACGCCGCAGCGCACCGCCGCCTCCGCCCGGACGTACTTGGAGAGCACCGCCGGCTCCCCCCGCTGGACGAAGCTGCCGCTCATCACGGCGGCCACGGCGCAGTCCGCCCCCAGGATCTCCCGGAGGGCGGCAATCTGCCGGGCGTGGCCCAAGTGGAAGGGGTTGTACTCGGCAATAATGCCCACCGCGGGCCTCACAGGACAGCCCTCCAAGGTTCGTCGGCGGTTTTTTTCAAAATTTTTCTAAAATAACGGTTGTCTAAGCGAGAAAAATAGTCTACAATAGCCATGGATGTATTGTACCCGCCCACGCTGTGATTTGCAAGTCACAGTCTGGAAACGAAAAATAACAAAACAATGACAGCAAGGAGTAAGTGACGACATGAAAATTCTGGTAATCAACGCGGGCAGTTCCTCTCTGAAGTATCAGTTTATGGAGTCCGAGGGCGGCGAGGTCTTCGCCAAGGGCCTCTGCGAGCGCATCGGCATTGACGGCCGCCTGACCCACAAGGTCCCTGGCCGGGAGGATGTCAAGCAGGAGATCCCCATGCCCACCCACTCTGAAGCCATTCAGGCCGTTCTGGACATCATGGTGGACCCGGAGAAGGGCGTCATCAAGTCCACCGACGAGATCGCCGCCGTCGGCCACCGCGTCCTCCACGGCGGCATGGCTTTCACCGAGAGCTGCATCATTGACGACAAGTGCATCGAGGCCATCAAGAAGTGCATCCCCTTGGGGCCCCTCCACAACCCCGCCAACCTGATGGGCATTGAGGCCTGCCAGAAGATCATGCCCAAGACTCCCCAGGTGGCCGTGTTCGACACCGCCTTCCATATGACCATGCCCCCCAAGGCCTACATCTACGCCATCCCCTACGAGTACTATGAGAAGGACGACGTCCGGCGCTACGGCTTCCACGGCACCAGCCACCGCTACGTCTCCGCCCGGGCCATCGACATGCTGGGCAATCCCGAGCACAGCAAGGTGATCTGCTGCCACTTGGGCAACGGCTCCAGCCTCTCCGCCGTGGTGGACGGCAAGTGCGTGGACACCACCATGGGCCTGGGGCCCTTAGCCGGCTTCCCCATGGGCACCCGCTCCGGCGACGTGGACGCCACTATCCTTGAGTACCTGATGGGCCGCTACGGCTACGACATCAAGGAGATGCTGAACATCCTCAATAAGAAGTCCGGCGTGCTGGGCATCTCCGGCGTCAGCAGCGACTTCCGCGATTTGGACGAGGCCGCCGCCAAGGGCAACCAGCGGGCCCAGCTGGCTCTTGACAAGTTTGTCTACGAGGTGAAGAAGTTCATCGGCGCCTACGCCACCGCCATGGGCGGGGTGGACGCCATCGTGTTCACCGCCGGCATCGGCGAGAACTCCAAGGAGCTCCGGGCCGACATCTGCGAGGGCTTGGCCTACATGGGCATCCAGATGGACAAGGAAAAGAACAACGTCAGGGGCAAGGAGGTGGACGTGTCCGCCGATGGCTCCAAGGTAAAGATCTTCGTCATCCCCACCAATGAGGAGCTGATGATTGCCATGGACACCGCCGCCCTGTGCAAATAAGAATTTGAAAAAATACCCCCTGCCGGAGGAATCTCCGACAGGGGGTATTTTCTATATATCCCGCTGTAAAAATCACGGATCTACATGCAAAAGCCCTCAGCGCCCCTCCCGACCGCCTGCCGGCGGGGGCAAGTTCCTTGGCGCCACTCCCACGGTCTGCTCCATTCCGCCCATATCCCTCAGATCCAATTCCCCCGCGTCCACCAGCAGTCCGGGATCTCCGGCCTGCGCCGCTGCGGTGGAGGGAATCCTGCCCGCCAATTGTCCGTCCACACTCTCCGCGCGGAGACGGCAGAACGCCTCCAGCGCCGCCACGCCGGTCTCAAACTGGGCAAACGTACAGAACTTGGTGGGGTCCCGCTCCACATAGGGCCCTATCAGCTCCACCGCCTGCGCCACCGTCTCACGAAACCTTTCCTCCGCAAACCACCGCTGGAGAAAGGCCCCATAGACCTCATGATACCGCGCCCGGTACGCCTCATCCTCAAAAATCCACGAGACCATGGGCCGCTCCTCCATGGCCACGCCGGCCACCGGCGTATCAACAGGCGCGTTCACTGCCCCTCCGGCGTCAGTCATCCCAAAGCCCCCGAAGGCCAGATTGTAGTCCCAAGGGATCATGGCAAGCCGCCCCTCCGCCTCATAGAGGTAGTAGTTGTGCGCCATCACACCGGTGTAGCTGTCGTCGTTACAGACAAAGCTGTGCACCGCAAAATAGCGAATCACCCGCTCCACATCCACCGCCTCGGCCGCCTGCCCGCCGGACAGCTTCTCCAGCGCGCTAATCAGCCGCCGCTGGTCCGTCGGCGTGACATCGGTCTTGGCGTGGTCAAAGATGTTGGGATAGTCCGAGCTCTCCTCCCCCACATACTGGAGGCACATGTCCCTGCCACCCTCCACAGGCGGGACAGCGGGGACGCCCTCCAAGGGACGCTCCCCGCCGGAGAAAGTCCCTCCCTCCGCCGGAGGCACCGCCGCATCCTTCAGCCTCTGGCCCCGCTGCTCCGTGCCGGGCTTATACAGCGCGCCGGAGTTCTCCCCGAAATTCCGCCGCAAAAACGCCTCCTCCACGCCTTCCACCGCCAGATACAGCCCCCAGTCCTCCCCGTTGACAGTGAGAAAGGCGAAGCTACACAGCGGCGCCGCCACGCCGGCGTCGGCCATCATGGTATAGCAGAGATAATCCTTGAGGTAGGTGTTGTCCTGCACAATATTGTTCAGGCACAGCTTATCTAAGCCCTGACAGCTCTTGCCGGGGACGTAGTGGTCAAACTCAATTTTAAAGCTGTAGCGGCTGCTGCCCATGCTCTCCACGGCGGTGAGGGAGGTATTCCCCTTCACCCGAAATCCCACATTCCGATAGGCCTCCCCGTCAATAACCACCGCGCAGGGGACATACACCTCATCGGCGCAGCCCTCCAAAAACCCCTCCCAGTCGTCCATGACGATGTCCACCGTGTGGACGCGGGAGCGATCAAAAAGCCCGCTGGCATAGGCGGGAGCGGCGGCGGCCCGTGTAAGTCCCAAAACCGCAGCGTTCCACAGCGCCACCACCGAGAGCAGCAGCAAAACCGCCCCGGCGATACAGATTTTGTCGATGTGCTTGCTGGCGCTCATGGCGTCACCCCATGTAGTCGCCGTTGTAGCTGATGAGCACCGCGCTCTCCACGCCCTCCATCGCGTCAATGGCGTTGACGAAGGCGGTGTCCGGGCTCTTCAGGCGCAGGTCATAGTTCAGCTCCATCCGGCCGCTCTGGATGCTCTTGCTTTTGATGACAAATTTCTCCGCGCTGTCCTTCAAATAGGCGTTCAGCTGTTCCTCCGCCTTGGCGTCGCACTGCACCACCAGGATGTAGGGCCGGGTGTGGGGCTTGCGGTTGACGAAGATCAGCAGGATCACGCCAATAAGCAGGCTCCCCAGCACCGCCAAGGAGAGAAGCCCCGCGGCAATGACGATGCCCGCGGAGATGGACCAGAACAGGTAGGCAATCTCCAGCGGCTCCTTGATCGCGGCCCGGAACCGGACAATGGAGAGCGCGCCCACCATCCCCAGCGAGAGCACCACATTGCTGGTGACGGCAAGGATCACCAAGGTGGTGATCATCGTCAGGGCAATGAGGGTGACGCCCAAGCCAGAGGAGTACATCACGCCGATGTAGGTTTTTTTGTAGACAAAAAAGATGAACAGCCCCACGCCGAAGGCGAGGACCAGCGCCGCCACCATGTCGAACAGGGGCACGGCGGTGATGTTTTCTAAGTAGTGGGATTGGAAGATGTCTTGGAAGGTGAGCATGGGGTGGTCCTCCTTGTTGAATGATGGTGCCCGGCAGGGCACAGTGCTTTTTTTGCGCCGCGTTCGGCGCGGGGGGGACGGGGTTTCGCCCCTGGGGCGACTGGCTTTTGGCACAGCCCAAAAGTCAGCAAAAGGCTGCTTAGGTGTCCGCTCAGGCGGGCTTTAGCCCCCCGCAGGGAGGCACAGCCCTGATTCGCTGCCCCCTAAGAACCCCAAGACGCGACGCACCTTCGGTAGACCGGTGCGTCGTCCAACCATGGCGCTTCGGACGCGGCGGCGGTGGCTCTCGCAAAGCAGGCGGTATCCCGAGAGCGCTCCCCCGTCTTCAGCCATGCTGTAGGCGTCCGCTGCCGCTCTGCCTCCCTCGCCACGACTTGCCTCCGGAGCTTGAAGGTCAAATCGCTGGCCCGGTGCCGCAAATGCCGCCGTGCTTTCCGGCAATGCTGTTGCTATATAAATCTCCGTAGGGCGCGACGACCCCGGCGCGCCGTCCCCCGTCAATCGGAATGCTTCGGTATACTGTATGTAGGGGCGCACATTGTGCGCCTGTTCTACCGGCATCTACCGGACACCCGATAAACCATCCGTAGGGGCGGCCTGTGGCCGCCCGCCCTACCGACACCCACCGGACTTAGGCGAGCGAATCCGCCTGACAACCAACCACCCCAGCGCCAGCATCCGCCACCTGCCGGCTCTGCTCACAATTTCCACCCCCTTACCGGTTGCTTTTTTCCCCCGAATCCGTTACAATGGTCCGGTTATCCCGCCTCACCCGTACACCCGGCACGCCGCGTACTTGGAGAACGCCGCCCATCTTACCCCCGGCAGGGTCACCGCTGTGCGCACATAGTCCGGCAGAAACGCCCCCCATTTCACCTCCAACAGCAGCGGCGCATTCCGGGCGGGGACGGTGGGGCGATCCGTCCGCAGGAAGTCCGTCCGGTACGCCCCGGTGCGGACCTCGCTGTCCAGCGTCACCCGCACGTTTCCCGCCGCGCACACGTAGGGCCGGCGGACATAGTCCACGATGGCCCGGGGCAGCAGCCCCTCGGACCGCATCCGCACAGACAGCTCCAGCAGCAGCGCTGGGGCGTCCTCGGGGAAGCAGACCTCCCCCCGGAGCAGCGCCTCCACCTGCGCCCGGGTGAGCACCACTCCCTCCTTGCCGCAGAGGTCGTCCCGCTTCACCTTCTTCTCCAGGCGCACATGGTCCAAGTCCCCGTTGTAGCAGCGCAGACGGAACTTCTCCCGCCGGTTCATCCCCTCGGCCTTCTCCCGGAGCACCCGGTCGGAGAGGGTGTCGAAGTACAGGCTGTGGATGGCGTAGGTACCGTCGGGCCCGGCGTAGGGGTCCGGTCGCATCACCGCGTTCAGCCGCTGGCAGAGGGTGATGTAGTCCGAGCGGTCGATGGTGTGCTTGACCTCGTGGCGAAACTGCATGGCGAGCGCCCCCTTTCAATTGGGAATTAGGAGTTAGGAATTTAGAAATTGCGGTGTCCGGTGCCGCAGGTGCTTCGGCGCCCCCGCTGCGCCAAGGGCGGACAGGCAGGATTTTTTCGGGTACATCAGGTACATAAAGAATATCTTGCGAAGATTTTAACGAAAAATTAACGATTTATGCAGGAACTTTTCAGAAACCTATGCTATAATAGCCGGGTATGCCGTGCCGGTTGGGGTACTTTTTCTGACGGTACGGGTGATATATATGTTATTATAACACATGTTCTGTGTTTGAGGTAGTAAAAACACGGAAAAAATCATAAGCCTATCGGAGTGAGCTGTTATGAACGAAAACCATACGCTGTCCCTCGGCATTGACGTGGGCAGTACCACTGTCAAGGTGGTGCTGCGGCTGGGGGAGGATATCCTGTTTGAGGAGTACCAGCGCCACATGTCCCAGGTGCGTCAGAAGACGCTGGAGCTTCTGGGGCGGGCGGCGGTGCTGATTGGGGAGCGGCCCTTTGCCGCCGCCCTCTCCGGGTCCGCGGGACTGGGACTGGCGGAGAGCATCGGCCTGCCCTTTGTGCAGGAGGTATTCGCCACCGGCGAGGTGGTCAAGCGGCTGGAGCCGGACACCTCCGCCGTCATTGAGCTGGGGGGCGAGGACGCCAAGATTATCTTCTTCGACGGGGGCATGGACGAGCGGATGAATGGCTCCTGTGCCGGGGGCACCGGGGCCTTTATCGACCAGATGGCCACTCTTCTGAACGTCACCGCCGACGAGATGGACGAGCTGAGCCTCCGCCACCAGCGGATCTACCCCATCGCCAGCCGCTGCGGCGTCTTTGCCAAGACGGACATCCAGCCCCTTCTCAATCAGGGGGCCAACAAGGAGGACGTGGCCGCCAGCATCTACCAAGCGGTGGTAAACCAGACCATCGCGGGGCTGGCCCAAGGCCGGCGGATTCAGGGGAAGGTGCTCTTTTTAGGCGGGCCCCTCTACTACTGCAAGGGCCTGCGCCAGCGGTTTCAGGAGACCTTAAAGCTCACCGACGAGGAGGCGGTGTTCCCGGAGTACGGGCGCTTCGCCGTGGCCTACGGCGCCTCCCTCTACGCGGAGAAGGCCGGGAAGCTGGTCACGGTGGCGGAGCTGGATACCGCCATCGAGCGGAGCATCACCGCCATCACCGCCTCGGATCGTCTCCCCGCCCTCTTTGAGACGGCGGCGGACTACGAGGCCTTCCGTGCCCGCCACGCCGGGGCGGACGTGGCCCGGCGGGACATCGGGGACTACGCCGGGGCGGCCTACTTGGGCATTGACTGCGGCAGCACCACCACCAAGCTGGTGCTGCTGTCAAGGGACCGGGAAATTCTGTACAGCTACTATGACTCCAACCGGGGGAACCCGGTGGAGCTGGTCCGGGAGCAGCTCACGAAGATCTACCATCTCTGCGGCGACAGGATCACCCTCTGCGGCAGCGCCGTCACCGGCTACGGCGAGGAGCTGATCCAAAACGCCTTCGGTGTGGACCGGGGGGTGGTGGAGACCATCGCCCACTACACCGCCGCCCGGTACTTCTGCCCAGAGGTGGACTTCATCTTGGACATCGGCGGGCAGGACATCAAGTGCTTCAAAATCAAAAACGCCGCCATCGACTCCATCATGCTCAACGAGGCCTGCTCCTCCGGCTGCGGCTCCTTTATCGAGACCTTCGCCAAGTCCATGGGCTACTCCATTGCCGAATTCGCTGCCAAGGGCCTCCACGGCAAGCGGCCGGTGAATTTGGGCAGCCGGTGCACCGTTTTCATGAACTCCTCGGTGAAGCAGTCCCAGAAGGACGGGGCCTCGGTGGAAGACATCTCCGCCGGCCTCTCCATCAGCGTGGTGAAAAACGCCCTCTACAAGGTCATCCGCGCCGGCAGTCCCGAGGAGCTGGGACAGCACGTGGTGGTACAGGGGGGCACCTTCTACAACGACGCCGTCCTCCGGGCCTTCGAGCAGGAGCTGGGCCGGAACGTGATCCGCCCCGCCATCGCCGGCCTCATGGGGGCCTATGGCGCGGCGCTCTACTGTATGGATCTGCCAAAATCCACCATTCTTACCGCCGAGGGACTCCATTCCTTCGTCCACACCGCCAAGGCCTCGGTCTGCCAGGGCTGCGCCAACCACTGCCGCCTCACGGTCAACAGCTTCGGCGGCGGGAAGAAGTTCATCTCCGGCAACCAGTGCCAGCGGGGCTTGGGGCTGAAGGACGTACAGGAGGTGCCCAACCTCCACGCTTTCAAGCGGGACGCCCTCTCCCACCTCCAGCCGGGGGAGGGCACACGGGGGACCATCGGCCTCCCCTTGGCCCTGGGGATGTACGAGCTTCTGCCCTTCTGGCACGCCTTTTTCCGCTCCTTAGGCTTTCGGGTGGAGGTGTCCAACCTGTCCAACCGGCGGACCTATGAGAAGGGGCAGTTCTCCATCCCCTCGGATACTGCCTGCTACCCGGCCAAGATCATGCACGGCCACATGGAGGAGCTGATTGAGCGGGGTGTGGACGCCATCTTCTACCCCTGCCTCACCTACAACATGGACGAGCACGAGAGCGACAACCACTACAACTGCCCCGTGGTGGCCTACTATGCCGAGCTCCTCCGCGGCAACATGGACGATCTGGCTCAGACCACCTTCCTCTACCCCTTCCTGAACATCAACAACCGGAGGGAGCTGGTAAAAGAGCTTACCGCCAGCCTCTCCGCCCCCTTCCCCGGCATCCATAAGCGGGAGGTACATAGGGCCGTGGATGCCGCCTACGCCGCCTATGGGCAGCACATGGCCTCCGTCCGCGCGGAGGGGGAGCGGGCCATCGCCTTTGCCCGGGCCAACGGAAAGCGGATCATGATCCTGGCGGGCCGGCCCTACCACGTGGACCCGGAGATCGGCCACGGCATCGACAAGCTGGCCGCCTCCCTTGGCTTTGTGGTGGTCAGCGAGGACAGCGTCTGCCATCTGGCGGAACCGGTGGATGTCCATGTCTTAAACCAGTGGACATACCACGCCCGTCTCTACCGGGCGGCCCGCTACGCCGGGGAGCACCCGGACACGGAGCTGGTGCAGCTGGTGAGCTTCGGCTGCGGCGTGGACGCCATCACCACCGACGAGGTCCGCGCCATCCTGGAGGGCTATGACAAGCTCTACACACAGATCAAGATTGACGAGATTACCAACTTAGGCGCGGTAAAGATCCGCCTGCGCAGCCTCATCGGCGCTTTGGAGGAGAAGGAGCGCCGGGGCGCCGCCGCGGAGGAGAAGGAGGCCGTGACAGTATGAATCGCAGCTACATCCCCTTCACTGAGGAGATGAAAAAGACCCACACTATTCTGGTGCCCAACATGCTGCCCATGCACTTTCGCATTATCAGCAAGGTACTGGAGAAAGAGGGGTACAAGGTCCAGCTCTTGGAGACCTCCGGCCCCCACATCGCGGAGACAGGGCTCAAATACGTCCACAACGACACCTGCTACCCGGCTATTTTAGTCATCGGCCAGTTCTTGGACGCCCTGCAAAACGGCGCCTACGACAGGGACAAGGTGGCCCTGGTGCTGTTCCAGACCGGCGGCGGCTGCCGGGCCTCCAACTACATCCACCTGCTGCGCAAGGCCTTGGCCAAGGCGGACATGGGCCACGTGCCGGTGATCTCCCTGAGCATGACGGGCCTCGAGCGCCACCCCGGGTTCCAGCTCTCTGTATCCCTCGTGCGCCGGATGTTCTACGGCGTCCTCTACGGGGACCTGCTCATGACGCTGGTGAACCAGACCAAGCCCTATGAGAGGGAGAAGGGCAGCGCGCAGGCGCTGGCCGACCGGTGGACGGACCGCATCGCCTCGGAGATGTGCGGCAGAGGCCGCCACGGCTACGGCAGGGTGAAGTCCAACTACCGCCTCATCCTAAATGACTTCGCCGCCCTGCCGGTGGAGAAAAGCGACAAGGTGATGGTGGGCGTGGTGGGGGAGATCTTCGTGAAATACTCCCCCTTAGGTAACAACAACCTGGAGCAGTTTTTGGTGGACGAGGGCGCCGAGGTGGTGATTCCCGGCCTCTTGGACTTCTGCCTCTACTGCCTCTACAACTTCCACCTGGACTACCGCCTCTACGGCATGGGCCGGCACACGAGGCTCCTCTATCAGACCGTCTACCGCTACCTCTTGGGCAAGGAGCGGGACATGATTGACGCCATCGCCGCCCACGGCCGCTTCACCCCGCCCACCCTGTTTACCCACACCATCTCCTTGGTGCAGGGGTACATCGGCATGGGCGTGAAGATGGGGGAGGGGTGGCTGCTGACGGCGGAGATGCTGGAGCTGGCGGACAAGGGGGTCAAAAATATCGTCTGTACCCAGCCCTTTGGGTGCCTCCCCAACCATATTTGCGGCAAAGGCATGATGAAACCCATCAAAACGGCCAATCCGGGGATCAACATTGTGGCCATTGATTACGACGCCGGAGCCACCAAGGTAAATCAGGAGAATCGGATCAAATTGATGCTGGCAAATGCAAAAAGTCAGATGGGGCTGTAAAAATAAACGTGAAAAAACCGCAAAAAACAGCGAAAAACAGGGCAGGAGCGCGAAAAAAGCGCCCCTGCCTTGCATCGTTTTGTGCAACCCTAAACTCCAAAATGTAAAAAAGTCTTGACATATATGGCGCCCGATGGTATACTCCAAAATGTCAAATCCTTTTGACATATCTACAGGAAAGGACAACATCAACATGAACCAGACAGGAATGCCGATTGGGGCCATCATTTTCTTAGGGGCGGTACTGCTCATCTTCGCGGCGCTGGACGGCGTGATGCTCTTCTCGCTGCTGCGGCCTGGGGACGAGCGGGGACAGATCGTGGTCTGGAAGGCCAGCGCCTTCACGCTGGCGTCCACTACAGGGGCTCATCTGCTGAACGTGGCGGTCAGCTTTATCTGGGCCAGGTCCATGTCCACCAACTCCCTTGTCCAGCTGGAGGTGGCGGCGATTCTCTACTGCCTGTCCCTGCTGTACTACCGGAGGAGGCACGGGGGCTGAGATGAAAAACAGCATCCGGGAAAAACGGAAGGCCTTAGGCCTCTCCCAGGAGGAGCTGGCCCGCCGCTGCGGCGTCACGCGGCAGACGGTGAACGCCATAGAGAACGACAAATATGACCCAACACTGGCCTTGGCCTTCCGCTTGGCGGAGGCGCTGGGAAGCACGGTGGATGGTCTGTTTGTGCCGAAGGAGGTCTGCTGAGCGGAAGGGGGTGTTGTCTGTGGTGCTTTGTTTGTCAAGGGACGATTGGGGGGACGAAATTGGTCTGTGTCTACATTGCGTCATAAATGCGTCTTTTTTACACAGCGCGGCATTTCGACGGTATAATATCGTCAATACTGCGTCAGAGGTGTTTTTCTATGAAGGATTCACTATCCCGCTATACTCTGCGTATTCCACAGGATCTGCTGGATAAGCTGGCCTACATCGCGGAGTTTGAAGGGCGGACAAAGAACAAGGAGATCGAGCAGCTGATTAAAAAGCGCATTTCAAAATTTGAGGCCGCCCATGGGGTGATTGACATAGGGCGCGATGATAGATTGGGCTGAGGGGAGGCACACCCGTAACCGTAGGTTATGGGTGTGCCTTTTTTTGATGGTTGTTTTGCAGGTGCTATGGGCAGGGGGGTGGGTGGCGTGCGGTCGTTTTTCTTTGGTGCGGTGGAGGGTGGGAGAGCGGGCGGTTTAACGAAGCGTTTTGGTTGACGGGGGACGGCGCGCCGGGTCGTCGCGCCCTACGGTGATTTGCGTAAGACCCCCAAAGAGCGTCGCCGGAAAGTACGGCGGCATTTGCGGCACTGGGCCAGCGCAATAACCTCTAAGGTTCGGGGGCAAGTCGGGCGAGGGGGGGCAGAGCGGCAGCGGCGGTTTATAGCAGGGCTATAGACGGGGGATGGTTTCAGGGCACGTTTTTCTGTGCGAGAACAACCGCCGCCGCGGGGGGAGGCATGGTTGGATGCGTGTTGGGGTAACGAGGGGGCGGCGCGGCTTGGGGTTCTTAGGGGGGAGCGAATGAGGGCTGTGTCCCGCCGCAGCGACAGATTTTGGCATTTTGCCAAAATCTGCTGGGGCTGGGGACTTTTGTCCCCAGCCCCAGTCGCCCGGGGGCGAAACCCCCGTCTTACAAAACAGTAAGCCACCTGTAAGCCTCCCGCTATGGCGTAATCCTTTATCAGGCGGTATACTATACCCATCAATCCCCAAGGAGGAATCCCCTATGCCTATCCTACAGGTAAAAAACCTCAAAAAAATCTACTCCACCCGCTTTGGCGGCGCGCAGGTGCAGGCCCTCAGCGACGTGTCCTTCTCCGTGGAGAAGGGGGAGTACGTGGCCATCATGGGCGAGTCCGGCAGCGGCAAGACCACCCTCTTAAACATCCTCGCCGCCTTAGATAAGCCCACCAGCGGGCAGGTGCTCCTCAGCGGGCGGGACATTGTGGCCATCCGGGACCGGGACATCGCCGCCTTCCGCCGGGACAACTTGGGCTTCGTCTTTCAGGACTTCAACCTCCTCGACACCTTCTCCATTCAGGACAACATCCTCCTGCCCCTGGTGCTGGCGGGAAAGAGCTTTAAGGAGATGGAGCGCCTTTTGACACCGCTGGCCGACACACTGGGCCTCACCAAGCTGCTGAGCAAATTCCCCTACGAGGTCTCCGGCGGACAGAAGCAGCGCGCCGCCGTGGCCCGGGCCCTGATCACCCAGCCCCAGCTGGTCCTGGCCGACGAGCCCACCGGCGCGCTGGACTCCAAGGCCACCGACGGCCTCCTCCGCCTCTTCGCCCAAATCAACGCCGCCGGACAGACCATCCTCATGGTCACCCACAGCGCCAAGGCCGCCAGCCACGCCGGCCGGGTGCTCTTCATCCGGGACGGGCAGGTCTTCCACCAGCTCTACCGGGGGGAGGGCACCAACCAGCAGCTCTATCAGAAGATCTCCGACACCCTCACCCTGCTGGCCGCCGGAGGTGAGGATCATGCGTAAAAAATCCTTCTACCCCATGATGGCCCTGCAAAACATCGTGAAGAACCGCCGGTTCTTCGTCCCCTACCTGCTGACCATCACCGGCACCTCCGCCGCCTTCTACATCATGTGCGCCCTGTGCACCGACCCCGGCGCACGGGAGCTGGAGGGCTACCAGTACGTCCAGTCCATGATGATGATCGGCATGATGGTGGCCACGCTGTTCACCGCCGGCATCCTGTTCTACACCAACGGCTTCCTCATGAAGCAGCGGAAAAAGGAGCTGGGCCTCTACAACATCTTAGGCATGGGCAAGGCCCACATCGGCCTGATCCTCTGCTTTGAGTCCCTGATCATTGGCCTGGGGGGACTCCTCAGCGGCCTGTTCCTTGGTCTACTATTCCACCGCCTGGTGACACTGCTCCTCTACCGGATGCTCCGCTTTGCCGTGCCCTTCGGCGTCACCGCCTCCCTCCCCGCCTTCTGCCTCACGGCGGCGGTCTTTGCCCTCATGGTTTTCGCCACGCTGCTGGTGAACCTGTTCCGGGTGCAGGTGTCCAACCCCATGGAGCTCCTCCGGGGCGGGAACGTGGGGGAGCGGGAACCCAAAACCCGCTGGCTGCTCACCGCCATGGGCGTTGTCACACTGGGGGCGGGGTACTATATCGCCATCACCGTGGAGGACCCGGCCCTGGCGCTGGCGCTGTACTTTATCGCGGTGATCCTGGTGATCATCGGCACCTTCTGCCTCTTCACCGCGGTGAGCATCTTTGTGCTGAAGGCCCTGCGGAAAAATAAGAGCTTCTACTACCAGACCCGGCACTTCATCGGCATCTCCGGTATGCTCTACCGGATGAAGCGCAACGCGGTGGGCCTCGCCAACATCTGCATCCTCTCCACCATGGTGATGGTGATGGTCTCCGGCACACTGTCGCTGTACTTAGGTACCGGGGAGATCATCGAGGCCCAGATGGCCGCCGACGTGAATATCGAGGTCCGCTGCGACCCCTTGGACCCGGAGCAGGGGGCGCTCACCAGCGATCTTATTATTGCCGAGAGCATCAAGGCCATCGAGGCCCAGGGCCTCGCCGTCGACCGCAGCCGGGACATCAGCTATGTCTACGCCGTGACGGAGAGCAAGGGTGACGGCTTTTTGTTCAGCCACCCGGACCGGGGGGAGCGGCGGACGCTGTATATCCTCACCGCCGCGGACTATGGGGTGCTCACCGGGAATCCCGCCCCGGCGCTGGGGAGGGGGGAGGCGGCCCTCTGCGGCGGCGGCACGGACCTGGAGACCGTGGTCCTCCATGGGTCCGGCAGCGCCATCCCTCTGCGCATCGCGGCGCGGCTGGAGAGCGTCCCGCTGTTTCGCAAGACTGTCGATAAGTATGTTCCCCTGTGCTTTGTGGTGAGCGACGAGGAGGCGCTGATGGACATCTATGCCCTCCAGCGGGACACCTACGCCAATCCCTACAACCTGCGCTGGTTCGGCCTCATTGACCTGTCGGAGAGCACCGGGGACGCGGAGGCGTCGCTCATCGAGGACGCCTTCTGGGGGCCGGAGGGCCTCCTCGCCCCCGATGCGCCCCGGGATTTCAGCGGCTACGAGTCCCTGAGCGTGTCCCTGAAGGCCCGGGCGGAGCGGGACGGCTATGCCTTGGCCGGGGGCTTCCTGTTCCTCGGCATCGTGCTGGGGGTCATCTTCCTGATGGCCACGGTGCTGATCATCTACTACAAGCAGATCAGCGAGGGGTACGAGGACCGGGAGCGGTTTGAGATCATGCAGAAGGTGGGCCTCACCAAGGCGGAGGTGAAGGCGTCCATCCGCTCGCAGGTGCTGATGGTGTTCTTCCTGCCTATCGCCGTGGCCGCGGTGCATATCCTCTTCGACTTCAACATGGTGGTGAAGCTCCTCCAGCTGTTCTCCCTGCGAAATGTGCCCCTGACGGCCATCTGCACCTTGGATACGGTGCTGGTGTTCTTTATCGTCTACGGCATCGTGTACCTTCTTACCGCGCGGACCTATTACAAGATTGTCAGCTGACAAAAAGGCCCTCCCCAGCCGGGGAGGGCCTTTACCCGCCAAGCAGACGCTCCGCCATGCCACGCCTCCGATAACCCCTGTGCGGTTCCATGCCGTGCGGCGGAGCCTCGGGGACGGCGGGCCGGGGCCGTCCCGCCCTACAGGCGTTTTTTTCTGCTGTGCCTGATCCTGTAAGTCGTGGGGCGCAGTGGGACGGCGGGACTTCTTAGATCCGGGCTACGCCGAATTTGCGGGCGGCCTCGGCTACCGCCTTGGCCACGGCGGGGCCCACGCGGGGATCGAAAGCCTTGGGGATGATATAGTCCGCGGTCAGCTCCTCGTCGCTGATGAGGCCGGCCAGAGCCTCGGCGGCGGCCATCTTCATCTCCTCGTTGATGTCGCTGGCGCGGACATCGAAGGCGCCCCGGAAGACGCCGGGGAAGGCCAGGACATTGTTGATCTGGTTGGGGAAGTCGCTGCGGCCGGTGGAGACGACTTTGGCGCCGCCGGCCTTGGCCTCGTCGGGGAAGATCTCCGGGGTGGGGTTGGCGCAGGCAAAGATGATGGCGTCGCGGTTCATGGTCTTGACCATCTCTGTGGTGACCATCCCCGGGGCGCTGACGCCGATGAACACGTCCGCTCCCGCCAGCATCTCCGCCAAGGTGCCGCTGCGCTTCTCCAAGTTGGTCTGCTGGGCCATCTCCTCCTTGATCCAGTTCAGGCCATCCCGGCCGGCGTAGATGGCGCCCTTGCGGTCGCACATGGTGATGTTCTTGAAGCCGGCGGAGAGGAGGAGGCGGGTGATGGAGATGGCCGCGGCGCCGGCGCCGGAGGTGACAATCCTCACGTCCTCCTTGCGCTTGCCCACCACCTTCAGGGCGTTGGTGAGGCCCGCCAACGTGATGATGGCGGTACCGTGCTGGTCGTCGTGGAAGATGGGGATGTCGCACTTCTCCTTTAATTTCCGCTCGATCTCAAAGCACCGGGGGGCGGCGATGTCCTCCAGGTTGACGCCGCCGAAGGAGCCGGAGATGTTGTAGACCGTCTGGACAAACTCGTCCACATTCTGGGTCTTGACGCAGAGGGGGAAGGCGTCCACGCCGCCGAAGGCCTTGAAGAGGACACACTTGCCCTCCATCACCGGCATACCGGCCTCGGGACCGATGTCGCCCAGGCCCAGGACGGCGCTGCCGTCGGTGATGACGGCGCAGAGGTTGTGGCGCCGGGTGAGGGTGTAGCTCTTGTCGATGTCCTGCTGGATCTCCAAGCAGGGCTGGGCCACGCCGGGGGTGTAGGCCAGGGAGAGGTCCTCCTTGGTCTTGACGGGGACGGTGGCGATGACCTCAATCTTGCCCTTCCACTCCTCGTGGAGGCGGAGGGACTCTTTTGCGTAATCCATAGCGTTCTTCTCCTTCGTGTGGTAGATTGGTGCTGTGGGCTTAGTGTATCACAGGCGCAGGGGGGCTGTAAAGGGGGGAGGAGGGGGATTTCTGCTTTCATGATAGTATCCGTTCTAACTCATTGCATGTTCACTCTGTGGAATTGTTGGTGTTTTTAAACAGCCGCTTATCGCTAAAAAGGGACATTCTATCCCGCTGGGGAAAAAGTGCTTGTCACAGGGGGCGGTTTGTGCTATAATTGCGCTATAGCGGCTATTTATAGTTGATTTTCGCCCCTTTCATGCCCCCGTGGGAGCGGGGAGGGGAAATGGACCACAACAGCACAAAAGCAGCGGCTTTTGTGCTGTTATCTTTCTATGACATATCACGATATCACGCAAGGAGAGGTACTGCCTTGGACAGAAACGCCATTCTCCTCCCCCAGTCGGCTATCGGCCGGCAGCGGGAGGCCATCGAGAAGCTCCGCGGCCTCCTCGCTCAGGAGCACACGCCCCCCCTCGCCTATGTGCAGACCTACGGGTGTCAGCAGAATGTGGCCGACAGCCAGCGGCTTATGGGGATGCTCCGGGAGATGGGCTGCGCCTTTATTGACGAGCCCAGCCGGGCGGACATCGTCCTGATCAACACCTGCGCCATCCGGGAGAACGCGGAGAAACGGGTCTACGGGGCCCTGGGGCAGCTCACCCACACCAAGGCGAACAATCCCCGGCAGCTTATCTGCCTCTGCGGCTGCATGGCCCAGCAGGAGAGCGCGGCGGAGAAGGTCAAAAAGAGCTACCGCCATGTGGACATCGTCTTTGGCCCCCAGGCCCTCTGGCGCTTCCCGGAGCTTCTTTTAGAGGCGGCGGAGGAGCGCCATCGGGTGTTCTCCATCGCCGATGAGCACGGCACCATCGCCGAGGGGCTGCCCGTCCTCCGGGAGAGCGGCATCAAGGCCTGGGTGTCCATCATGTACGGCTGCAACAACTTCTGTTCCTACTGCATCGTCCCCTACGTCCGGGGGCGGGAGCGGAGCCGGGAGCCGGAGGCTATCCTACAGGAGGTCCGGGAGCTGGCGGAGGCGGGGGTGAAGGAGATCACCCTCTTAGGCCAGAACGTGAACTCCTACGGCAAGGATCTGACCCGGCCCATGGACTTCTCCGACCTCCTCGCGGAGATCGACAAGATCCCCGGCGACTATCTGGTCCGCTTTATGACCAGCCACCCCAAGGATGCGGGGGAGAAGCTGTTTTCCACCATGGCCCGGTGCGGCCATGTGGCCCATCAGCTCCACCTGCCGGTCCAGTCCGGGTGCAGCCGGGTGCTGAAGGCCATGAACCGGGGGTACACCCGGGAGAGCTACTTGGAGAAAGTCCGCTGGGCCCGTCAGGCCATGCCGGACCTGGTGCTCACCAGCGACATCATTATCGGCTTCCCCGGCGAGACCGAGGCGGAGGCCATGGAGACCGTCTCCCTTATCGAGGAGGTGCGCTACGACGCCCTCTTCACCTTCATCTACTCCCCCCGGCCCGGCACACCGGCGGCGAAGCTGCCGGACCCGGCCAGCCGTCAGGAGAAGCAGGTCTGGTTCGACCGCCTCTTGGCGTCCCAGAACCGGATCTCCGCCGAGATCCACCAGACCTATGTGGGCCGGCGGCTCCGGGTCCTGGTGGACGGCGAGACCGGCGACGCCGAATGGCCCCTCTCCGCCCGCACCGCCGGCGGCAGACTGGTGCACCTGCGCGGCCCGAAGGAGCTGATCGGGCAGTACGCGGAGGCGGAGATCGCGGGGAGGAATACTTGGGCTCTGTTCGGGAGCTGTGTCAGGTAAGAGTGAGGAGGAAAAAAGAGAACTTTTGTTCTCTTCCAAAATATAGGCACTCTATTCTCCACTCTCCATTCTAAAAAATCAAATCCCGTCGCCGTCAGGCGACACTTTCGTTCCTCACTCAACACTCCCCCACGTTCTTTCTTATCTCAAACACAAAGGAGGTCCCCCCCATGCCACCAGAAACCACCCCCATGATGCGGCAGTATCTGGAGATCAAGGAGCAAAACCCGGACGCGATTCTCTTTTTTCGGCTGGGGGACTTCTATGAGATGTTTAACGAGGACGCCCTCAAGGTGTCCGAGGAGCTGAATCTTACGCTGACCACGAGGGATCGGGGGAAGCCGGAGGGGGAGAGGACGCCGATGTGCGGCGTGCCCTATCACTCCAGCGACGCCTATATCGCCCGGCTTATCGCCAAGGGCTATAAGATCGCCATCTGTGAGCAGACGGAGGACCCGGCGGCGGCTAAGGGGCTGGTGAAGCGGGATATCATTCGGGTGGTGACGCCGGGGACGGTCACCGACGCGGCCTCCCTGGAGGAGGGGCGGAGCAACTTTATCTGCGCCGTCTACAACGACAGCCGGGGCGCCGGGGTGTGCTTCTGCGATGTGACCACCGGGAAGACACACGCCACCTCCTTTGAGGGGAAGGACCGGATGGTCCACATTGTCAATGAGATCGGCCGGTTTCATCCGGCGGAGGCGGTGCTCAGTGAGGAGGCCGCCGGGGAGGAGCTTACCGCCCTGCTGCGGGACCGGTTCCACTGCGCCGTGGGGCGGGTGGGGGCGCGGTACTTCCGCCCGGAGAGCGCGGAGCGTCTGGTGCGCGCCCAGTTCGGCGCGGAGCCTGTGGACGCCCTGCCCCGGAACAATCCCGCCGCGCTGCTGGCCCTGGGGGGGCTTTTGCAGTACCTCCACGAGACGCAAAAGACGGATCTGAGCCACATCAACGACCTCGAGTACTACCGGCAGGGGCGGTTTATGGAGCTGGATCTCACCGCCCGGCGGAACCTGGAGCTGACGGAGACCCTTCGGGGGAAGGAGAAGCGGGGGAGCCTCCTGTGGGTGCTGGATAAGACCAAGACCGCCATGGGGGCCCGGCTGCTCCGGTCCTATCTGGAGCGGCCCCTTCTGAGCGTGGCCGCCATCTCCCGGCGCTCCGCCGCGGTGGAGGCGCTGACAAGGGATACCGTAAACCGGGAGGAGCTGATCTTGTCCCTGAGCGGCATCGCCGATATGGAGCGCCTTATCGGCCGGGTGGTCTATGGCAGCGGCGGGGGCCGGGATCTGGCCGCCCTCCGCGCCGCGGCGGAGAAGCTGCCGGAGGTGAAGCGCCTCCTCTCCGCCTTCCCCGCCGGGCGCCTCGGGGAGCTGGCGGGGGAGCTGGACACCTTGGAGGACATCGCCGCCCTGCTGGGTCGGGCCATTGTGGCCGACCCGCCCTTCTCCGTCCGGGAGGGGGGATTTATCGCGGAGGGGTACTCGGGGGAGGTGGATGAGCTCCGGCGCTCCCACACCAGCGGCGCGGACTTCGCCGTGGAGCTGGAGGCCAGAGAGCGGGAGCGGACAGGCATCCGCAATCTGAAGGTAAAATTCAACAAGGTCTTTGGCTACTACATCGAGGTGAGCAACGCCTACAAGGGGCAGGTGCCCGCGGACTATGTGCGCAAGCAGACCGTGGCCAACGCCGAGCGGTACATCACCGCGGAGCTGAAGGACTTGGAACATAAGATTCTCACCGCCAAGGACCGCTTGACGGCGCTGGAGTACCAGCTCTTTCAGGCGCTGCGGGAGGAGATCGCCCAAAATACGGAGCGCATCCAGCGCAGCGCCGCCGCGGTGGCGGAGACCGACGCCCTCTGCTCTCTGGCGGCGGTGGCGGTGAAAAATGGCTACTGCCGCCCCGACGTGGACGAGAGCGGGGCCATTGAGATACACGACGGCCGGCACCCGGTGGTGGAACAGATGCTGAAAACCGGCCTCTTCGTCCCCAACGACACCTTTATGGGGGAGCGGGAGGACCGGGTGTCCATCATCACCGGCCCCAACATGGCCGGGAAGTCCACCTACATGCGCCAAGTGGCCCTCATCACGCTGATGGCCCAGATCGGCTCCTTCGTGCCGGCGAAGGCCGCCCGGATCGGCGTGGTGGACCGGATCTTTACCCGCATCGGCGCCAGCGACGATCTGAGCTCGGGGCAGTCCACCTTTATGGTGGAGATGAACGAGGTCAGCGACATCCTCCGCTGCGCCACCGCCCGGAGCCTGCTCATCCTGGACGAGATCGGCCGGGGCACCAGCACCTTCGACGGCATGTCCATCGCCCGGGCGGTGCTGGAGCACTGCGCGCTGCGTCTGAAGGCCAAGACCCTCTTCGCCACCCACTACCACGAGCTGACGGAGCTGGAGGAGCGCCTTACCGGGGTGAAAAACTACAACATCGCCGTAAAGGCCCGTGGGGAGGACATCATCTTTCTCAGGAAGATCCTCCCCGGCGGGGCGGACCGGAGCTACGGCATCGAGGTGGCCAAGCTGGCCGGCCTGCCGGAGAGCGTGGTACGCAGGGCCCGGACGATCCTGGAGGAGCTGGAGGGCGGCGCGGCCTGTTGTCCCCCGCCTCCGGCAGAGCGGACAGAGGGACAGGTCTCCCTGACGGCCATAGGCGAGGAGGAGGTTCTCACGCGCCTCCGCCGCTCCCAGCCCGACACGCTGACGCCGATCGAGGCCTTAGGGCTTCTCTATGAGCTGAAACAAAAGCTTTCGTGACGATTCCATTCAATCAGGAATGAAGAATGAATGTGCCGCCCGCGGCGGCAGATTGGAATGGAACAGGGGATGTACCACCGGGGACAATTCCTAACTCCTCATTCCTCATCTGACAAAAAGGAGGCGCCTATGGCCGCCAGAAAAGTGAGAGGCGTGGGCCTCAGCCATTTTGAGGTCATCGCCGGGGGGATTTTGCTGCTGCTGTACCTGTTGGTACTGCCTTTCATCCGCGCCGGACTGTTCCGGGCGGTGGAGCATTTGTTTGGCACGTCCATCAGCCCCCAGACGGAGAATGTGATCTACTACTACGTGCTCTTCGCGGTGACACTTGTGATCTTCTACGGGTTCATCGGCCGGAGCACCGGGTACTTCTTTGGAAACTTTGTGGAGACGCTGTACGCGGTGGGCGTGGGCTTGGTGCTGTTCTACGGGCTCAACGAGGTTCTCTTCCGCCTGAGCCGGGCCCTGTTCGGCCACCAGCTGAACCTAAACGACTACCCCATCAGCGCCCAAGTCCACGACGCCCCCAGGGCCACGGTGCTGATTTTGATGATCATCGCGCCATTTATCGAGGAGGTCCTCTTCCGGGGATACATCTTCGGCGGTCTGAAGGGCCACGGCGCCCTGGCGGCCTACGGGGCCTCCTGTGCGCTGTTCGCGTTTCTGCACGTGTGGCAGTTCCTCGGGGGCGGGTGCTTCTCCCTCAGCGGGGTGATCCTGCTGGTGCAGTATCTGGCGCCGGCGGCGGTGCTGGCCTACGTGTATGACCGGTCGGGGAACCTCTGGGGGCCGCTGCTGGTGCATGTGATCGTGAATGGGATGTATGTGTGGTGGGGCGCATAGAGACGCAGGAGGTGCGGCGGCCGGGGGTCTATCGGGGGCGTGGCAGGCATCGAAGGACGGGCCGGTGAGGACACCAGCCCCTGCGGACGGTTTATCGGGTGTCCGATAGATGCCGGTAGAACGGGCGCACAATGTGCGCCCCTACACACTATCGGGCGTGCAGTAGGTGTCGGGAGAACGGGCGGCCACAGGCCGCCCCTACAACCAGTTTACCAACACCACCAGCAAACACGGCGGCATTTGCCGCACCGGGCCAGCGAAGCAACCATCAAGTCCCGGCGGCAAGTCGTGGCGACGCAGGCAGAGCGGCAGCGGACGCCTACAACAAATCCAAAGACGAGGGGTACGCTCTCAGGACACCTTTATCTATGCGAGAGCTACCGCCGCCGCGTTCGAAGCACCAAGCTGAAAATCAAGCACCGGTCTGTCGAAGGTGCGTCGCGTCCTATGGTTCTTAGGGGGTAGCGAATCAGGGCTGTGCCCCCCCAAAGGGGGGCTAAAGTCCGCCTGAGCGGACACCTAAGCAGCCTTTTTCTGACTTTTGGGCTGCGCCAAAAGTCAGTCGCCCCGGGGGCGCCCCCCCCGTCCCCAGTCCCGCGCCGAACACGGCGCGAAAAAAAGCACCGTGCCCTGCCGGGCACAAAAAAGGAGACCACCATGGAAAAAATCCTCCAGCTCCCCCCTCACATCGCCGACCTCATCGCCGCAGGCGAGGTGGTTGAGCGCCCCGCCAGTGTGGCGAAGGAGCTCATTGAAAACGCCATTGACGCCGGCGCGGCGTCCATCACCGTGGAGATCCAAAACGGCGGCATGGCCTCCATCCGCGTCTCCGACGACGGCGTCGGCATCCCCGAGGAGGATCTCGCCACCGCCTTCCTCCGCCACGCCACCAGCAAACTCCGCACCGCGGAGGATCTGTCCGCCATCGGGACGCTGGGGTTTCGGGGGGAGGCGCTGGCCGCTATCGCCGCGGTGAGCCGCTTGGACGTGTTCTCCCGGAGCCGGGGCCGGGATACGGGGGCGGCGCTGTCCTTGGAGGGAGGCGTCCCCGGGGACGTCACCGCCGCCGGGTGCCCGGAGGGCACCACCATGGTGGTGCGGGACCTGTTCTTTAACACCCCCGCCCGGCTGAAATTTATGAAGAAGGACAGCGCCGAGGGCGCCGCCGTGGCCGGTGTGGTGCAGCACCTCTCCCTCTCCCACCCCCACATCGCCTTCCACTTCATCAAGGACGGACAGTCCCAGTTCCGCACGCCGGGGGACAGTCAGCTGAAAAACGCCGTCTACGCCGCCCTGGGGCGGGAGTTCGCCCTGGGGCTCCTATCGGTCCGGGGCAGCGGGGATGGTATCGGGGTGGAGGGCTTCGTCTCCCGCCCCCTCTGCGGCCGGGGAAACCGGGCCATGCAGGTGTTCTTTGTCAACGGGCGGTTTGTGAAGTCCCAGCTCCTCACCGCCGCGCTGGAGGAGGCCTATCAGAACCAGATCATGAAGGGACGCTTCCCCGGCTGTGTGCTCCACATCACCCTGCCCAAGGACCGGGTGGACGTGAACGTGCACCCGGCCAAGACGGTGGTGAAGTTTGTCAATGACCGGGAGGTGTTCTCCGCGGTCTGTCACGTGGTGCGGGACGCGCTGGACGCCGGGGAGACTCCGGCGGAGCGGGAGGCCCCGGCGGAGGTACGCCCCACGGCGGTACCCAAGCGGGACTTCTATCAGCAGATGGACGTCAGGTCCTTCCGGGAGGCGCACACGGACCGGAAGGGCGCCTTTGTGACAAGTGTGCCGCCGGTCGCCTCGGAGCTGGGGGGACGACTGACGGTCAGCGACGTGTTCCGCCGGCCCGGACCGGCGGGGCCTGCGGCGGAGACGCGCCCCCTGACGGTGCGGGAGAGTGTCCCTCTTCCCACGGCGGAGACGCCGGCTGCCGCTGTGGCGGCCGTGGCGGCAGCGGTGGAGGCGGTGGAGCCCCCTCCTGCAAAGGAGCCGGCGGCTCTGCCCTTGACGCCTCCCGACAAAGAGGAGGCAAAGCAGGATACCCTGCTGCCGGAGGAACCGGCCCCCTGGCGCTTTGCCGGGGAGGTGCTGCGGACCTACATCGTGGCCGAGGACGGGGCGGATGTGTGGCTCATCGACAAGCACGCCGCCCACGAGCGGATCAACTTCGACCGGCTGCGGACCCATCAGGAGCCGGTGATGGTGCAGCAGCTGCTGACGCCGGAGATCTTGAGGCTGTCGGCGGAGGACGCGGCGGCGCTGTCGGAGCACCTGACGCTCCTGAACCAGTTCGGCTTTGAGGCGGAGGATTTCGGCGGCGGGAGCCTTCTTCTGCGCTCCATCCCCGCGGACTTGGACGCCGCCATGGCGGCGGAGACGCTGGAGGAGATCGCCCAGAAGCTGCGCACGGTGGGCAGCGCCGACGGGGAGGGGGCGCGGGATGCCCTGCTCCACACCATGGCCTGCAAGGCCGCCATCAAGGGCGGCTGGAAAAGCGATGAGCGGGAGCTGACGGCGCTGATCGGCAAGGTGCAGAGCGGGGAGGTCCGCTACTGCCCCCACGGCCGGCCGGTGGCGGTGAAGCTGACCCGGTATGAGATTGAGAGGATGTTCAAGCGGGCGTAGGGAGGATCTTTTATGGGAAAGAGTGACTACCGCTTTATCTGCGTACACGATGAGATCTCCTTTGGCTTTGGTACCATGCGGATATTGGTGGACCGGGAAACCGGGGTAAACTACCTCTGGTGCCGGGATTGGAACGGAGGCGGGCTGACGCCCCTGTTGGGGAGCGACGGGAAACCGGTGATTACGCCCAAGGGTGAGCTGCCGGAGGACTGAGGATTTTTGCCGAGGAGAGGAGGGGACCGCCGTGACAAGACCGAGAGTGCTGTGTGTGGTGGGACCCACCGCCTGCGGCAAGACGAGGATGGGGGTGCTGCTGGCCCAGCGGTATGACGGTGAGGTGGTCAGCGTGGACTCCATGCAGATCTACCGGGGCATGGAGATCGGCACCGCCGCCCCCACCAAGGAGGAGATGGCCGGGGTGCCCCACCACATGGTGGGCATCGCCGACCCGGCGGAGCAGTGGTCCGTGGCCCGGTTCACCGCCGCGGCGGACGATTGCGTACAGGACATCCTCCGCCGGGGGAAGCTGCCGGTTTTAGTGGGGGGCACCGGCCTCTATCTGGACGCCATTGTGGCTGGGCGGACCTTCGCCGCGGGACACGCCGGCGGGGCGGTGCGGGCGCAGCTTCAGCGGCGGCTCTCGGAGGAGGGGATTGAGCCCCTCTGGGAGACACTGCGGGAGATCGACCCCGCCGCCGCCGCGCGGCTCCACAGCGCCGATGAGAAGCGGATTCTCCGGGCGCTGGAGGTCTACTACGAGACGGGGCGGACCATCACCGCCCACAACGAGGAGACGGCGGCCCTGCCCAGGAAGTATGACGCCGTCTACATCGGCCTCCGCTTCCGGGAGCGGGAGGATATGCGTGCCCTCATCGACCGGCGGGTGGAGCATATGGTGGCGGACGGGCTCCTCCAGGAGGTGGAGGCCCTGCTCTCCGCCGGCCTACCCCCTGCAAGCACGGCGCTGCAGGCCATCGGGTACAAGGAGTTCGCGGCCTGCCGCCGGGGGGAAGTGACGCAGGCGGAGGCCATCGAGCTGGTGAAGCTCCGCTCCCGCCAGTACGCCAAGCGGCAGCTCACCTATCTCCGGCGAAACGGGGACATCCACTGGCTCGATTGGGAAAAAGAGCGCGATTTTGATAAGGCTTTACAGGAAGTGACAGAAATTTTGTCCGCTCTTGGGCTAAGATAGACCCGAGGCGGACAGGCCCTTGTCTGCCTACATACACATAAAGGAGTGCAGACAAATGGGTAAGACAGCGAATTTACAGGACATGTTCCTCACCAGAGCCCGGCGCAGCGAGGTGGCCGTCACCGTCTTTCTGATGAACGGCTTCCAGATCCGGGGGACCATCGGGGGCTTTGACGCCTTCACCGTCATCGTCCACAGCGACGGGAAGCAGAACCTCATCTATAAGCACGCCATCTCCACCATCATCCCCATCCGGGCGGTGGATGTCTCCGACTGGGATGGGGAGAAAGGCAGTCCGAGCAGCCCATGCGAGAGAGCAACTTTGTAACAAAAACCATTGCCATTGTTGCCTTTTTGGCGGTGATGGTGTACTTTGCCACCCGTCTGGGGGGCTATCTGGTGGACCCTCTGACCACCACCGCCGCCTACTACTACGAGAGCGACGACGCGGTTACCGTCTCCGGCTACGTGATCCGTCAGGAGGAGCTGCTGCCGGACCACAGCGGTCTGGTCTACAGCACCCGACAGGAGGGGGAGCGGGTGGGGAAGGGCCGCAGCGTGGCCACCGTTTACCACAGCGAGGCCGCCCTCAGCGACGCCAAACAGCTGGAGATTCTGGAGGAGCGGCTGGAGCAGCTCCAGTACGCCCAGTCCGCCGCCTCCGGGGCCCAGGCGGTGCTGAAGCTGGACAACAGCATCCGCGGCGGCATCTTCGCCCTGAAGGGCTCCGTGGCCCAGGGGAACCTCACCGCCGCCTCCCAAGAGAGCGGCGCCCTCCAGACCCTGGTGCTCAAGCGGGACTACACCTACCGCGGCACAGATGAGCTGGAGGAGCAGATCACCGCCTTGGAGGCGGAGATCCGCACCCTCCGGATCTCCGCGCAGGCGGGGAGCAGCGCCATCACCGCCCCCCGCTCCGGGTACTACGCCTCGGTGGTGGACGGGTATGAGACGGTGCTCACCCCGGCTATTCTGGAGGACCTGACCCCCTCCAAGCTCCGCGCCGTGTCCCCGGATCCCGGCGCGGTGAGCTCCGTGGGCAAGCTGATCATCGGCAACACCTGGTACTACGCCGCCCCGGTGTCCTCGGCAGCGGTAAAGGACCTGCGGGAGGGGCAGGAGGTGACCCTCCGCTTTGCCAGCGGTCTGGACCGGGACATCACCATGGTTGTCCACAGCCTGTGCCGGGAGGAGCACGGGGAGCAGGTGCTGATTTTGGAGAGCGACAGCTTCCTCTCCATCACCACCCTCCTCCGCCGGCAGAATGCCCAGCTGATCTTCCACGCCTACGGCGGCATCCGGGTGCCCAAATCCGCCCTCCGCGTGGTGACGGACACCGTCCCCGGCGCCGAGGGCGAGGAGGATCAGGAGGTCCGCGTCACCGCCGTCTACTGCCGCGTAGGCCGCATGGCCCAGCTCAAGCCGGTGCGGGTGGTCTACGAGGGGGAGGACTACTACCTGGTATCCCCGGACCCGGAGGCCCTGGGGGTGAACCTCAGCGCCCAGCAGCTGGAACTGTTCAGTATTCGCAGCGGAGATGAGATCATCGTCACCGCCAACAATTTATATAACGGAAAGGTGATAGGATAATGAGCAGTATTGCAGAGAACATCGCGGAGATCCGCAGCCGCATGGCCCAAGCCGCCCAGGCGGCGGGCCGGGACGTGTCCCAGATCCAGCTGGTGGGAGCCAGCAAGATGAATGACGCCGCCGCCTGCCGCGCCGCCATCGCCGCCGGCATCGACGCGCTGGGAGAGAACCGGGTGCAGGAGCTGCTGGGAAAGTACGAGGAGGGGGCCTATGAGGGCGCGCCCCTCCACTTCATCGGCCACCTCCAGCGCAACAAGGTCCGGCAGGTGGTGGGCAAGGTCTCCCTGATCCACTCCGTGTCCTCCCTGCCCCTCTTGGAGGAGATCGAGAAGGAGGCGGGGAAGCGGGGGATCGTGCAGGACATCCTCTTGGAGGTAAACGTGGGGAACGAGGAGAGCAAGAGCGGCTTCGCCCCCTCGGAGGTCTTCGCCGCGGCGGAGCGGGCCCGGGAGCTAGACCATGTGGCCCTCCGGGGACTGATGACCATCCCCCCCGCGGCCAGCGCACCGGGAGAAAATCTGCCATACTTTCAGGAAGTTGCCCGTCTTTATATTGACATAGGGGAGAAATTGTACGATAATAAGTTATCATACCTATCCATGGGCATGAGTGATGATTTTGAGGACGCCATCGCCGCCGGAGCCACCCTGATCAGAGTGGGGTCGGCAATCTTCGGGCGGAGGAACTATCCCGCTTGAAATCGGCGGATTTCAGAAGGTTTTTTCCGAGGATGCGCTCCCTGGAAAAATGATTTTCATTTATTGGCGGCGGGGCGCTTTGGGTAGGTTTGGAATGGTCTCTGCGGTTCCGCTGCGGTCTGGCGGGACGTTGAACGGAAAATCTGTATAAGGAGTGCGAAGCCATGAGCTTACTGGATGAAGTGAAAAAGATCTTCAATCCCTACGAGGACGAAGATGACTATGAGGACGAGGGCTTTGACGATCAGGATCCAACCCCCTTCTTTGACGAGCGCCAGCCCCGGAAGAGCGGCAGCAGCTACGCCATTGACGACCGGCGCAACAAGGTGGTGAACATCGCCGCCACCACCCAGCTGAAGGTGGTGCTGGTGAAGCCCGAGCGCTTCGAGATGGCCAGCGAGATTGCCGACCACCTGAAGGAGAAGCGCACGGTGGTCATCAATCTGGAGTCCACCAACAAGGACATCGCCCGGCGGCTCATCGACTTCCTCTCCGGCGTGGCCTACGCCAGCGAGGGGCGGATCAAGAAGGTGGCCGCCAACACCTATATCATCACCCCCTATCACGTGGAGATGGTGGGCGATCTTCTGGACGAGCTGGAGAGCAACGGCCTGTATTTTTAAGCGTAGGAGGACAGAGAGATGCTGACACCTCAGGAAGTGAGCAGCAAGACCTTTCCCAAGGCGGTGATGGGCGGATACAATATGGTATCCGTAGATGAATTTTTGGACAAGCTCACCGAGGACTACTCCAGCCTCTACAAGGACAACGTGGCCTTAAAGGCCAAGATCAAGCTCCTGGCGGAGAAGATGGACGAGTCCAGACAGACGGAGGAGTCCTTCCGCTCCCTGCTCCTCTCCGCCCAGAAGATGGCCACGGAGATTGTCACCAGCGCCGAGAGCAAGCGGGACGCCATCGTGCAGGAGGCCGAGGCCCACCGCAGCACCGTTATGGGCGACGCGGAGAAGGATGCCAAGGTCCGCATGGCGGAGCTGAAGCGTCTGGTGGAGGCCGAGGAGCAGCGCCTTTTGGACAAGCGCCAGGAGGTGGACGCCGCCATCGCCGCCGAGGAATACCGCCTTGAGCGGGCGAGGACAGCTGTGGGGAAGTTTATGGAGCTGGCCCGGAGCAGCTGCGAGGAGCAGCTTCAGATCCTGGACAAGCTCACGGAGATGCTGCCCCCGCCCCCCCAGCGGCCGGCGGAGCCGGTGCAGGCCGCCGCCCCTGTCAGGGCGCCGGAGCCGGCAGAGCCGGTGCAGGAGACCCGTGTGGTCTCCCTGATCCCCGAGGAGCCGGCGGAGGAGCTCGAGGAGGAGCCGGTGGACGAGCCCACCGGGGATCTGGAGCCGCTGGAGGATGACGAGGAGTACTATGAGGAGGAGCACCGGGGCGGGCTCCTGAAAAACCTGTTCCGCCGGGGCCGGGACTATGAGGACGAGTATGAGGATGAGGAAGAGGAGGAGCGGCCCCGCAGCTCCGCTCCCTCCCGCGCCGCGCCCAGTACCGACGACTTTGACGACGCGGACACAAGGGTCATCGCCTTGGACGACCTGCAATTTGGGCGCAACTACAACAAGGAGAAGTAAATAGAAGGCGGCAGAGTGTGCTGGCGGTAAGGAGGATAGTGTGAAAGGAACCCAAGAAGGGTTCCTTTCGCGTCAAATCAATCCGCCACAGCGACAAATTTCGGCCCGCGGCCGAAATTTGCCTCAGCTTGTCAAAAAAACTTTTGGTTTTTTGACAAGCTGAGGGCCTTGGTCCGCCGGCTGTGAGGCGAAGCCCCCACGCCCTCCCGCGGCCGTTTTCCGATACCACTGCCAAAAGAGGTGATCCCATGGAGCACACAAGACCCATCATCGCCCTGCTGTACGACTACGACAAGACCCTCTGCACGCAGGACATGCAGAACTACGGCTTCATCCCCAGCCTGGGCATGGCGCCGGAGGACTTCTGGCGTCTGGCCAACGCCTTCGGCTGGCACGAGAAGATGGACGGCATCCTGGCCTACATGTACACCATGATCGTCCAGTGCCGGGAGAAGGGGGTGCCCTTCACGCGGGACACCCTCCGCCGCCACGGGCGGAATATCGCCTTCTTCCCCGGCGTCACCGACTGGTTTGACCGGATCACCCGCTTCGGGGAGAGCTTACAGGTGGATGTGGAGCACTATGTGATCTCCTCGGGCCTCCGGGAAATCATCGAGGGCAGCGCCATCGCCGGGTGCTTCAAGGAGATCTACGCCAGTGAGTTCTACTACGACGAGGCGGGCCGGCCCGCCTGGCCCAAGCTGGCGGTAAACTTTACCGCCAAGACCCAGTTTGTCTACCGGATCAACAAGGGTGTGCTGGACGTGTCCGACGACCGGACCCTCAACGCCTCCATGCCCGACGACAGCAAGCGCATCCCCTTCACCAACATGATCTACTTAGGCGACGGGCTCAGTGACGTGCCCTGTATGAAGATGATGCGCTCCTACGGCGGGCAGGCCATCGCCGTCTACCAGCCGGTGAACCGGCCGGGGGTGGAGCAGCTCCTCCGGGACGGCCGGGTGGACTACATCTTCCCCGCCGACTACCGGGAGGGCACGGCGCTGGAGGAGACCATGCAGGATATCATACGCAGAATGGCCGTGAGCTACCGCCTGGAGGAGACATCGGCGGAGCAGCTCCGGGCCATCGGGAAAAAGGAGGAGACGAGAGTATGAGTGAGCGGTACGATTTAGAGGACTGCCCCATCTGCCGGGAGGGCGTGGGGTCCGTGGAGCACGAGGGGGGCTGGTGCGTGTACGTGGAGTGCCTCCACTGCGGCGCCCACACCGCCCACTTCGCCTATAACAGCGAGGCGGAGCGTGAGAGCGCGGAAAAGGGCGCGGTGCAGATGTGGAATTTGGGCAAGGTGATCCGGCAGGATCTGGGAGAATAGGCGCAGCGTCGGGGGACGGTTTACCGGAGGGTGCCTGCGGGGAATCCCTCCACCGCCGTGCGGCGGTCCCCCTCCCTTTAGCAAGGGAGGCTATGGCGCGAAGCGCCAGAATCGCTTGGCCCGGTGCGGTGGCTGTCGGTAGAAGGGGCGCACAATGTCCGCCCCTACACACGGTTTACCACATTACCGTCAGGCACGGCGGCCTTTGCCGCACAACGAACAGCGATTCGACCTCCAAGTTTCGGGGGCAAGTCGTGGCGACGCAGGCAGAGCGGCAGCGGACGCCTACAGCAAGGCTAAAGACGGGGGAACGCTCTCAGGACACCTTCTGCTTTGCGAGAGCCACCGCCGCCGCGTCCGAAGCTGCGCAGTAAAACTAAGCACCGGTCTACCGAAGGTGCGCCGCGTCTTGGGGTTCTTAGGGGGCAGCGAATAAGGGAGTTTGCCCTTGGGCAAACTCCCGCCTGAGCGGACACCTAAGCAGCCTTTTGCTGGTATGCCCACAAGAAAGCGAAAAGGGAAAGGATGTGTGAAGGAAAACCGTAGGTTTTACCTTCACGTTCAATCACCCGCCGCAGCGACAGATTTCG
>JAAWSV010000104.1 GCA_022801715.1 Oscillospiraceae bacterium | reverse complement strand
CAGCTCATCGCCGGTGAAGTCATAGAGCCGCTTGAACGTGGCAACGGAGTAATCATCCTTCCCGTTGTTCTTCTTTTTCAGCCCAATCTGCACCACACTGCCGCAGACACCACGGCGCCGGGCGACAAACGCGGCGTTCACGAACTGCGCGTAGGGCGTGATGCTGGTGGGAGACAGGGACAGCTGGATGGGCATGGCCTCTCCGCTGCGGAGCAGGTAAATGATCCGCTGGTTCTTGCAGGCTTTGCCCCGACCGGTTCCCTTGGTATCGCTGCCATAGCGGTTGTAGGGACAGTCGGTACAGAGGCCGCCGGGAGCGCCATAGCCCACCTTGCCGTCCGTGGACTGACAGGAGGGCGGGGTATTGTCGTCATAGTCCTCGCCGGCAGGCCAGTAGGAATTGGCGTTGTGGCTGTAGACGATGACGCCCTCCAGAGTCTTGGAGTAGTCCGGGTTGTCCGGGTCCTCGCCGGGCAGCTCAAACTGGACCTGCCCGCCGCTGGGGATCTTCACGCGCTGGAAGCCCAGCTGAAGGCCGTCGATGTCTTCCGCCAGCTCCTCTTGGGTGAAGCCGGTGTCAGTGGCTGCCACGTCGGGCAGAATAAAGAGGGGATGCTCCATCATGGTAGTGCTTTGGGTGCTCATATATAAGTCCTCCTAAATAAAATATTTCCTACACAACCATCAGGCGGCTATGCGGGCGGCTTGGTTGATCTGCCGGAACAGCTCCGGCGACATGGTGATGATCTGGTACCCGATCTCCTCCAGCTTGGAAGCCCGGTCGTAGCTCTCTACGTCCTGGCTGTGCCGGGTGACGGCGTTGGCGAGGCCGTAGAGGGTGTAGTCGGCGCCCTCAATCAGCCGCTGAAGCACGCCATTGCTCTCCGCGTCCGTGATCCCCATACTGGAGCTTGCCAGTTTGACCACGCCGGGGAGGTCGGCGGTGTTCAGCTTCTTGTCTGTGCTCTCCCGCAGCTTACCCAGAATCTTGGCGAATCTGGCTTCATCCACCGCAGCCCGCACCGTATCCTGCACCTTCATGATAAAGGCTTTATCATCCGCCTCCAGCGTCTCCTTGGAGTAGATCAGCAGGTTTTCATCCGCGCTGCTGGCCCGGCCAATGTGGTTGCGGCGGGTACGGGCCTCATTGACGGTCATGCCATTGGAGCAGACCAAGCGGTAGATCAGGGGCTGAACACATACCGCCCCCTGGCCTGTCTCGCTGTTGGAGATAACCACACCGGCCTGCACAATGTCGCCGGGAACTACCTCGGCGGTGAGCCGGGGATTGACTACTTTGATATACATGTAGTCGTCCGAGAGATTACAGCTCTCATAGATGGCGTCCGGCATCTCTTGGATAATGGGCAGAGTGATCCGCGCGATGTCAATGTTGTCAATCCGCCGGTAGCGGCTGCTGAGAAACGCCCTAACCCGGCCGTCAATGGTGCGGATCATGCGCTGTTCCGCCCCCTGCTGGAGCCAAGTGTTGACATTCTGAGCCAGCAGGTCAATGTTGTCCTGGAGCATCCGCTCGTAATACTTCCAAGGGATGTTCAGGTAGCTGCCCATCTGACGGTGGGCAGTGGTCAGGATGTCCAGCGGTTCCACCCGGTCAATACCGGAGTTGTCCAGAAGCCGCAGGGCGGGGGCGCCGTCACAGGTCTCCATATGCAGGTTAACCGCGTTTACCAAGTAGTCTGCCTTGGCTTGACTCTGGCGCATAATCTCCTTTGCCGCTTCTTGGATGGTGATTCCTTTCTTCATTTTGCTAATCCCTCGCTTTCTCTTACCATGTCACGGCGATGCAGTCGCCCTGCACCGTGGCTACCAGTCCGTCCTGTTCCAAAAGCTCCGCCAGCTTGGGCCAAAGATCCTTGGCCGGGAAGCCGGAGAGCAGGCCCTGCTTGACCTCTTTCCCGTCCGCCTTGGGACGGATGCAGATGGAACCATCCTCCCGCAGGGTCAGGGCGCTGTGTCCTCTGGACGCCAGATCGGACACCAGCCTCCCCAGCGCATCGCGGCCTTGGGCCTCATACCAGACCTCATAATCCGGCTTCTGTTGGTTGGGAGCGGCGGGGGTCTGCTTTGTCTCTGGCACCGAGACCATCTTAACCAGCGCGCAGGAGAGCTTGCCGCTCTGATCTACCGTCACATCGGCGTATTCGTAGTCGGGGATACCGAAAACACGGATACGCCCGGTGCCGCCCTGCACAACAAACAAGGCCGGGTCACGCACCATCCACTCCCACCGGGCATCGGGATAGCCGGCCTTCAGGCAGGCGGACACCCGGTAGTTGACGTGGTGGAGCAGGGTTTGGGCCAGAGAGCGGTTGAAGCTCTCTGCCTGTTCCCGCCGGCGCTGGGCCTGCAAGGTGCGGCGGAAGGGGAGGACTTGGGTCCACAGGAGCCACAGGCCCCACACCGCAAAGGTCCCGATCAGCAGTGGGAGCTGCCAGGGGCCACGCACAAGGGCCAAAATGGCGATTACAGCGCCGGTCAGCAGCCCGATGCTGCTCCCAATGGTTTTCTTCTGTTTCATTTCTTTAGCCACCTTTACTTTTTTTCGCTGGAAACAAAAAAGAGGCATGATCCCCACTCCCGCTGCCGGAATATGTGGTATCATGCCTCTTCATTTTGCCGGAGTTTTCCCCCGGCGGCGTCCCGATTCGGTGGGACATGGCTCACTCTGCTATACACGTTCTCTGCATCATCCTCTCCGCCCAATGGGCGTTCATTACTATATAAAAAGTACCGATTTGGGCGGACTGCTCCCTTGAACAGCGCAGTCCGGTCAATCGGTACTTGCGTACAACCTTAACAACGTATGCAATGCGGGTGCCTCCCCGGTCCCAAGCCTTGCGGGCTCGGCTCCGCGTTCCAGCGGAGAACGCACAAACAATCAATGACAAGAACACTATAGCACAATATATTGTGGTTGTCAATATAATATGTAGCATATTTTGCGCTTTGGTTTGCCGTGTTCCATACAAGGCTGCTGCCGCGGATTTTCCTCTCAAACGCTGAAGTTCAGCTGGCGGTAGTACCCGTCGCAGATGCGGGCGATGGGCCTGTCTGCCACAGCGGGGCGCTCCGGACCGTAGAGCAGACGGCCGAGGCAGTAGCGCACACCATTGATACAGACGGACTCGCCGGCGGAGTGCCCGCCGAAGTTTACCATCCAAGCCAAGACCTGCCGTACCGTGCAGCCCCGCCGCAGCTCTCCATACTCGTCCCAAAGGGAATCAAAAGGCAGTTCCATGTACAATATCCTCCATCTCCAGTTTGCAGCAACGCTATATATTGTAGCTGAGAGGTCTCGTGGAAGCAATGGCAGGGATGGAGAAAAACATCTGATTTTTTCGTGGAAAATGCAGGGCGATTGGGACTTGACAGGCCCCAATCGCCCTCTTTGTGTACTGCGAGCCATAAACAGAGATGCTGCGCTGTAAAATGATCTGGTTGCAAATTGGCAATATAATAAAACCATCCCCTCTGCCAGATGTCCGGTAGAGGGGATAGTTTCATTTGTCCAAAATGTTCAACAGCCATATCAATCTGGTCGCAGTAGAAGACGATATGGGTCAAGATGCGGTAATCCCGATCAAGTTCTCTCATAGAGCAATACCTCGTCTTTTTGGATCTCTCTCAAAAAGTCATCATCCATACCAGCGGTAGAGATCAAATCGACGCTGGTGTCCAAGGCATCCTCCAAGTCGCCGAGCAGTCCCGCAAAGGCCAAACCGCGGATCGCCCCCTTGTCAATGCGGAGGTCAATATCGCTGTCGGGCGTCATATCTCCGCGCGCATAGGAGCCAAAGAGGTAGACACGCTGCGCACCATATTCCTGTGCCAGTCTCCCTACCACATTTTTGATTTCCGACAGGGAACACAATGCCACGAAAATCGCCCCCTTTCGTTAGACAGGCCCGCTCCAGTATAGCTCGTTTACATGTATAGTATACCACGGTATTGCTGCTCTGGCAATCCCTGCCTCCTATAGAGTAAACGCACCTGACTTGCGCCTAAAGCGTAGGCTTTCCGTTTCACAAATGGATATATCCACCGTTTTCTCTATGAAAAAGCACCGCCTATGCTATTTATAGGCACAGGCGGCGCTCCAACTTTATACCTCCACAAACAGTCCAACCGGACAGACATCCGAAAAGCCAGGGGTAGAGATGTACCAGCAGGCCGGGCCGGTTTCGTTCCAGCCCACCTCCAGCGTGATGTCGTGCCAGCCGTCCGGAAACAGGGCTCGGTAGCACTCTCCGGCATGGATGCCGTAGCCGTCCAGCAGCAGGCGGGGATGGGGGTCGGTGTCATTGGGACTGGGGAGTTTAAGCTGACTGATCTTCTTTGCCATAGGTGTATCCTCCTCTTTTTGTGTTGTTTTTAGATGGTTGTAGAATAACACATTTTCTGCGGTTTTATAGTCGAACCTTGTCAAACACGCTGGAAAATAATCTGCTTACGCAGATACAGGTTGGCCACCGCCGCAGTGACCCGCTCCCGGCTTTTGGCTGTCAGCATCATATCCGCAATGTTGTCGCTGGTGGTGTCATCGTCATTGTAGAGGGCATCCATCAGCTTTTCATCGGTGGAGATGTCCCGAACCCCCAGCTCGGCGCACTTAACCAGCTCGGCGGTGGACAGCAGCGCCTGACGGGACAGCGCCATCACCTGGGCCTCCTGCTCATTGGGGTGGTCTCTCTGGAACAGCGCCTTGGCTTTGGAGACAGAGACGCCCCTCAGCACCGTCAGCTTCAAAAACGCCGCCAGTTTCAGCGGCAGACTTTCGGACAGCGGG
>JAAWSV010000002.1 GCA_022801715.1 Oscillospiraceae bacterium | reverse complement strand
GGATCACGTTGGCCTTGGGGTCATAGTGATCCGTCAGGCTCCCCCGGACCCGCTCAATGCGCACGTCGTGGACCCCGTGGCGGCGGAGCACCTCTTGGGCGGCCTGCGCCCCGGTGAGCCGGCGTCGGTTGGTGATCTTGCCGTAGCGGCGGAAGGAGGAATTGACCTTCCACTGGGCGTAGAGAGTGATGGCCAGCACCGGCAGGAGCATCATGATATAACGGGTGTCGTAGTAGAACATAGAGAACCTCCTATCAAAGCAGCCACAATGTGTGAAAAGGGACTTTCCTTTACAGTTTAATCGGGTGTCCCAGCAGGTAGTCCGCCGCAGACATCCGCTTGCCGCCGCTGGCCTGGAGCACCAAAATCCGCAGAGTCAGCCCGTCGCCGCAGGCGATGTCGATGCCCTGCTTGCCGGCGGCGATGACCATGCCGGGGTAGGCGTCCGTCCACTTCTCCACCACCTGGGCGCCCCACAGCTTGATGGGCGTCCCATTGATCACATCGGTGACGGCGGCGGGCCAAGGGATCAGGCCCCGGATCTGGTTGAAAATCTCTTGGGCGCTTCGCGTCCAGTCCACCGGGGACATCTCCTTGGTGAGCATGGCAGCGTAGGGCCCGGGGTCGCCGGTCTGGGGCGTCCGGGAGGCTGTTCCGTTCGCCAAGGCGGTCACCGCCTCGCTGAGGGCCTCCGCCCCCAGCTCCGAGAGACGGGTGTAGAGCTGTCCCGCGTCCTCCGTCTCCCCAATGGGGGTGGATTTTGCCAGCACGATATCGCCGGCGTCCAGCTCCCGGCTCAGGTGCTGGATGGTGACGCCGGTCTCCCGCTCCCCGTTCAGGATGACCCAGTTGATGGGGGCCGCCCCCCGGTACTTGGGCAGCAGGGAGGAGTGAACATTGATGGCGGCGATGCTGGGGATACTCAGCAGGGTCTCCGGCAGCAGCTTGCCGTAGGCCGCTACCGCTAAAAGTTCCGGCTTCAGTGCCCGGATCTGGTCTATTACCGCCGGGTCCTTGACACTCTCCGGCTGGTGTACCGGGAGTCCCAGCTCCATCGCTGCGGCCTTTACCGGTGTGGGGATGAACTTCATGCCACGGTTTTTGGGCTTATCCGGCTGGGTAAATACGGCGCAGACATCGTGCCCGTCGGCGCAGAGACGGCGGAGGGACGGCACGGCGAACTCCGGCGTCCCCATGAATACAATCCTCATTCGTCCTCCTTCTCCTGTGCCTCATAGTAGGCCTCCACCTCCTCGTCGGTGAGGAAGCGGTCGATATGCTCGGTGTAAAGGTGGCCGTCCAAGTGCTCCAGCTCGTGGCAGAAGCAGCGGGCGGTATAGTCCTCCCGCTCGACCTCGAACCACTGGCCGTTCCGGTCCTGTGCCCGGACCTTCACCACACTGGGGCGTGTGACCAGACCGAACTTGCCGGGGATGCTCAGGCAGCCCTCAGGGCTCCGCTGTTCCCCGGAGGAGGAGACAATCTCCGGATTCACCAGCTCAATGGGGGTATCGTCGTCGTCCATCACGATCACAGCCCGGCGCAGAATGCCCACCTGAGGCGCCGCCAGTCCCGCGCCGCCGACCTCCGTCAGCGTCTCCACCATGTCGTCCAAGAGGTCGTGGAGCCGCTTGTTAAAGTCGGTGACGGGGCGGCAGACCTTTGTGAGGATGTCATCCCCCTGTACTACTATTTTCCGAATGGCCATAGTCATCTTCCTCCTAATCCAGTCCGTTGCAGTCAATAAAGAGATGGAGTGCCCGATTCTCCTTCTGTGCATGGAAGGCATTTAAGTAGTGGGACAAGAGTTCTCTAATCTGGTGGTCGTTCTTCCCCACCCAGAGCAGGCGGTAGCGGTAGCGGTTGTTCAGCTTCAAAATGGGGGCCGGGGCCGGTCCCAGCAGCTCCACTGGCAAGCGGGAGGCGCCCCGGGTACCGATGGCCTGACGCAGGGCGTCCCGCAGGGACAACGCGGCCCGGAGCACAGCGCCCTCCTCCAACCCCGACACCGTCAGGGTGAAGAGATCGGCGAAGGGCGGTTCCCTTCGGATGCGCCGCATACGGATTTCTGAGGCGTAGAAGGCCTCGTAGTCCTGTCGGGCGGCACTGACGATAACGTCGTTGTCCGGGGTGTAGGTCTGGATCACCGCCCGGCCGGTCTTGCCGCCCCGGCCGGCCCGGCCCACCACCTGCGTCAGCAGGCTGAAGGTCCGCTCGGCGGCGCGGAAGCTGTCCACATACAGTGACAGGTCCGCGGCCAGCACGCCCACCAAGGTAACATTCTCAAAATCCAGCCCCTTGGCCACCATCTGGGTGCCTAAGAGGATGGGAATCTTTTCTTTGACAAATTGGGACAGCAGCTTCTCATGTCCCGCGGCGGCGGTGTCCGCGTCCATGCGCAGGATCGCCGCCTCCGGGAAGAGGGTGTGGAGCTCCTCCTCCACGCGCTGGGTGCCGAAGCCCACGTGCTTCATTCGCCCGCCGCACTCCCCGCAGAGTTCCTGCGCCGGCTGGGAGTGGCCGCAGTAGTGGCACATCAGCCGGTCATTGGCGCTGTGGTAGGTCAGGGGTACGCTGCACCGGGGGCACTGGGGGGCGGCACCGCAGGCTCCGCAGAGGAGCATCCGGCTGCTGCCCCGGCGGTTGAGAAAGAGGATGCTCTGCTCCCCACGGGCTATGGTTTCCTCCAGTGCTTTTTTCAGTGGGGCGCTGATAATACCGCTGTTGCCGGCGCGGACCTCCTGCCGGAGGTCCGCCAGCACCACTTGGGGCAGGGGTCTGGCGTTGTAGCGGTAGCGCAGGAAAAACTGGTGATAGCGGCCGGTGCGGGCGTAGTAGGAGCTCTCCACCGTGGGGGTGGCGGAGCCCAAGAGCAGAGCCGCGCCGCTCTCGCTGCATCGGTATTTGGCCACGTCCCGGGCATGGTAGCGGGGCGGGTTCTCCGACTGGTAGCTGTTCTCCTGCTCCTCGTCCAATATGATCATACCCAAATTTTTCAGCGGGGCAAACACGGCACTGCGGGTACCCAAGACCACTTGGACCTCTCCCCGCTGGATGCGCTTCCACTGGTCATATCGCTCACTGAGGCGGAGGGAGCTGTGGAGCATGGCCACCTGATCACCGAAGTAGACGGAGAACCGCTCCATCATCTGGGGCGTCAGGGCAATCTCCGGCACCAAGATCATGCCGGTCTTTCCGTCGGCCACGATCTCCTGGAGCAGGCGGATGTAAACCTCCGTCTTTCCGCTGCCGGTGACGCCGAAGAGGAGGGAACAACTGGCTGTCCCCGACCGGGAGAGCTCCAAAATTCCCTCAAAGGCGGCCTGCTGCTCGTCGTTGAGGGCAATAGGGCCTGCCTCGCCGCTTTTGGCGACGAGAGGCACCCGGTAGGTCTCCTCCGGTTCCATCACAATAAGCCCTGACTTCTCCAAAGATCGGAGGGTGGCCGTCGAGGCTCCGGTGAAGTAACACAGGTCCGTGGAGACGGCGCTGCCGGCGGCGCACAGGAGGCGGATCACCTCGTAGCGCAGGGGGGCCCGGCTCTTTTTCGGCGTCACCGCCGCCAAGGCCTCCTCCGCCGGTACCGCCAAGGATATTCGCTTTACGGTTTTGTCCCTGATCTTCCGGCTGGCGGTGGTCTCTACGGTGATGAGTCCCAGAGCCGACAGCTCCCTTATGGCCTGGGCCGTCCAGTCGCCCAAGTCGCTTCGCAGCGTGTCCGTCTCCGCCTGACCGCCTCGGGCCAGAATGGCGTCGTAGAGGGTCCGCTTCCGGCCCTGCTCGCCTAAGAGGGCGGTAAGCTCCTCCTCCGTGACGGCTCCCACGATGTGGCAGGTCTCCCGAAGGCAGTACCAGAGGCCGGCGGGCAGGATGGTCTTTACCGCCTCGTAGACGGTGCAGAAGTATCGCTCCCGGAGCCAGAAGGCCAAGCGCAGTCCCTCCTGATCCAAGACGGGGCTGTCATCCAGCACGGCGCTGATGCTCTTGAGCCCCCGGACCCGCTCCACCTCCTGTACGCTGAGGACGACGGCCTCGGCGCTTTTGTTGCCACGGCCAAAAGGTACGGCGGCGCGCACGCCCACCCGTACCTTTTCCGTCAGGGAGTCGGGAATCAGATAGTCATAGGGCTTATCAAAGGCGTAAGCCGCCGCCGAAACCGCCACCCGCGCCGCCAAGACCATCTCCAAACCACCGCCCCCTTCCCTATTCCTATTTCCCGCAGCACCCCGGCGGCTTTGCCGCCAGCCCTCCGCAGGAGTTTGCACCTCCGGTGCAAAAAATTCAAATCGCTTTTTCCGAAAACCGCGTTTCCGGAAAAAGTTCTTCTCAGCCGACAAGTGTGCGAACGCAAGCGAGTGCGACGCAGGCGGCTGCAAGCCCTTTCGCGTGAAATCCACAGATTTCACGCGAGGCCGTTAGGCCTCAACGTCTTTAATCGCCACATCCGCCGCGGCTACGCTGATGCTGCCGTCGGCCACCTCCTTGATGGAACTGGTCACAGGCTTCTCTGACAGCTTCTCACCGTAGTCCTCCGCCCGCTGGGCAATCTGGCGGGCCCGACGGGCCACCACGTTGACTAAGAGATAGCGGTTTGGTACGTTTGCTGTCAGCTTGTTCATTGCAGGATAGAGCATCATAAATGCGATCCTTCCCTTCCATATATAGTTTCTCCGGGATTCCCCCGGGAATACGCGATTTTTTTGCGCGCCGCAGACCAGACGACGGCTATTGTGCCTCCAGTGTCCGGCGGACCGCCTCGTAGCGATCCTCCGCCCGGCAGTGGCTGGCGGCGATGATGGCCAGCACCTCTGCCGCCGCCTGCTCCAAGTTGTCGTTGACCACCAGGTAGTCGTATTCCCGCGCCACCTGGAACTCCTCCCGGCTGCGCTGGAGGCGCTTCTCCACCTTCTCCTCGGACTCGGTGCCCCGGCCGGTGAGCCGGCGGCGGAGCTCCGCCCAAGAGGGGGGGGCCAAGAAGATGCGCACTGCCTCCGGCCGCAGGCGGTGGATCTGCTCCGCCCCCTGCACCTCGATATCCAAAATGACGTCCTCCCCCCGGTCCATGGCCTCGTCCACATACCGCTTGGGGGTGCCGTAGCAGTTGCCCACGAACTCCGCGTGCTCCAAAAAGGCCCCCTCCGCGATCCAGCTTTGAAACTGCTCGTAGGAGATGAAGTGGTAGTCCACCCCGTCCCGCTCGCCGGGCCGGGGGGCTCTGGTGGTGGCGGAGACGGAGAAGTACAGCTTCCGGCCACTCTCAAATACCTTTTTGATCACGCTGCCCTTGCCCACCCCGGAGGGGCCGGCGATGATAAATGTCATACCCTTAGCCATCTTCCTCGTCCTCCGTCAGCTCCGCCGGCTCCAGACCAAAGCGGGGCGCCAGCTTCTCCAGCGCAATGCCGGAGAGCACAATGTGGTCGCTGTCCATAATGAGCACCGTCCGGGTCTTGCGCCCGAAGGTGGCGTCGATGAGCATACTCCGCTCCCGGGCCTCGGTAATCATCCGCTTGATGGGGGCGGAGTCCGGACTCACCACGGCAATCAGACGCCGGGCGGAGATCAGGTTGCCGTAACCGATGTTTACAAGCTCCATAGCGATTTCCATCCTACTCGATGTTCTGGACCTGCTCCCGGATCTTCTCCACCTCGGCCTTCAGGGCCACCACCTTTTTGGTGATCTCCACGTCACTGCACTTTGAGCCGATGGTGTTGGACTCCCGGTTGACCTCCTGAATCAAAAAGTCCAGCTTCCGGCCTATGGGTTCATCACTCTGAAGCATCTCCCGCAGCTGGGCGAGGTGGCTGCGCAGGCGGACAGTCTCCTCGTCCACGGCAACCTTGTCGGCAAAGATGGCCGCCTCGGTGAGAATCCGGGCTTCGTCAATGGTGGTGCTGCCCAGCACCTCCTGCATCCGGCTGAGAAGCTTCTCCCGGTACTCCGCCACCGTCTGGGGCGAGCGGGCCTCCACCTCGGCAGTCAGCACCTCGATGGTATCCAAGCGCCCCTCGATGTCCGCGCGAAGCCGCTCCCCCTCCTTTTGCCGCATCTGCTGATAGCTCACAATGGCGGCACGGAGCACGGCGCAGATGGCGGCGCTGAGGGAATCCAAATCCTCCTCCGCCTTGGTGACGGTGAGCACGTCAGGGAAACGGACCAGCTCTCTGGCGGTGATATCCTCCGACAGGCCCAGCTCAGCGCCCGCTTGACGGATGGCCTCTAGGTACCCCTTGGCCAGCGGCAGGTTCACCGACACCATACCCTGCTCGGCCTCGGTAGCGTCGATGGTGATGAATACATCCACCTTTCCGCGGGATATCGACTGCTGTACCACGGTTTTGACGGCGTCCTCAGCAAAAATGTACATCCGCGGCATCTTGACGGTGCAGTCCAAGTAGCGGTTATTGACGCTGCGCAGCTCCACGGTGATGTCCCGACCGTTGATCGTCTCTCTGGCCCGGCCATAGCCGGTCATGCTTTTGATCATAGCACCCTGTTCCTTTCCTTATACTCCATACTCCCAATCCCTATCGGTTATGACGCCATTTCTGTCAAAAAAACGGTGCACCAAGGGCCGCGGCCTCTAAAAGTGGCTGAGGCTGCACAGGCTGCAGCAGTTGCAGCAGCAGTAGCTGCACAGCATCCAGCGGCAAAAGCCGGTGTCCACGCAGCTTGTGGTGAATACCGGGGGATAGCCTACCGGGCGGTAGGCCCTCTGTGTGCGGCTGCGCAGCTGCTCCAAAAGCTGACGATACTCCATATTTTCCGGGGAGAGCCGGCAGGCGGTCTCGCAGCAGCGCAGCCCTTCCTCCAGCCAGCCGCGGCGGCAGTAGATTACGCCCTTGAGAAAGTACCACTCCCCGCCCCGGTCGCTGATGATCTCCAAAACGTGCTCCGCCGCACTCAGATCCCCCCGGTCGATGGCGGCCCGGACCTGTCGAAAGGCGGCGCTCTTCTCCCTGTCGTTCTCCTCCCGGCGGGCGGAGGAGGTGTATGTCCAGCTGTAGGCACTCTGACTGCCATAGGCACTCTGGCCGCCGTAGGGCCTTCTGGGTCCGGTGCCGCAGGAGCCGCCCTGTCCGCTGCGCAGCTTGGTGATGGTGTCGTAGGCCTCGTTGATCTCTTTCATCTTCTCCTGGGCCAGATCAGCCAAGGGATTGTTGTTGTAGTTGTCCGGGTGGTATTTTCGTGCCAGCTCCCGGTAGGCCTTTTTCACCTCCTCGTCAGTGGCGGTGGGAGGGATATTCAGCACTCTGTAGGGATCGGTCATAGCAGCTCCTTTTTATCGCCCCGCCTTTGGGCGATATGAAATGTTCCATCCATTACGGCGTGTCCCACGCAGTAGAGACCCTCGTACACCGTGGCTTGGACCAGAGCCGACCAAGGGCCGAAGTCCCACAGCTCATAGGCCGCCGCCATGGCCTGAATCGAGGCGTCCAAGGTCTCCCCTACCCGCTCCCGCGCCTCCTTGGTCAGTGTTCCGTCAGTGAGGCCGAAGCGCAGCGCCACAGGGTTATACCCCCCGGTTTCGCTGTCCTCCTGGAGATCGTCCACGGCGTCTACCAAGTAGATCCACCGGCCCAAGTGGTAGAGCATCTGCTCCAGCACACGCCGCTGTGTCCCCTCCTCCAGCTCCATGGCCGCGCTCTGAAGAAGCAGGGCGAAGGTGTCCGCCGGCGCGTCTAAGGAGGGACATCTATCCTGTTCCAGCTGGTGCAAACGGTCCAGCTCCAAGCGGGTTCGTTCATCCAAATCCGACCGGAGAGCCGCCGCCCTTCGATAGGCCGGACCCAAGGCGGTCTGAGCAGCGCGGCAGGCTTGTCCCCGCCAGAAGCCGCCGTCTATACGGTCGTCGGCCACCTTGTGGTAGGTGAGGATTACGCTGACATCGGCGGCCAGATCCAGCGCCGCGCTTTCGCAGGCCGTCTCCTTGGCGCGGAGGGGGCTTGCGATGCATCGCCGCCGCTGGGTCTCTGTGTCGCCGGAGAGCAGGGCCGCCAGAAAGGTAAAATCATAGTTGAGGATCAGCCGGCTCAAACTGCCGCAGCGCTGGCCCAAGGTGTGGCACAGGCCGCAGTACAGGGCCTGGTAGCGCCTGCGCTCCTCCTCCGAGAGCCGGTGCAGGCTGGGCCGCACATATCCAAACATGCTACAGCAGCTTTTGGATCTCAAAGCGGATTTGGCTCCGCCGGTCCAGCAGAAGCGCCGGCACTACGCCTAAAGCCGTTCCGCAGAGGGTGATCAAAGCACACAGGAGGAGGCTATCGAGGCGGGCGGAGAGGCCGTAGCTCAAAAAGAAGGTCAGGATGGGCATCAGGTACACCAGCGCCGCCGCCTGCAGGACGGGCTTATCGTCGCTGTACACCAAGACACGGTCCCCGGGGCTGACACCCAAGGGGTCGTGGGCGATGGCGCGGACCACCTGTCCCATGGCGCCGCAGCCGGCGCAGCTCTCGCAGTTGTGGCCGCAGGCGGATTGGCGCGCCACGGCAATGCGGACCCGATCTCCCTCCAATCGCTGTTCCACGGTGGCAAGCTGTGTCATGGGTATCCTCCTTATGAGCTGATCCGCACGGTGATCTGATAGGTGCCGATGGCCCCTACCTTGCCATTTCCGTCCACATACACCTCGGCAGGGATGGCATAGTTGCCGTTGGAGGCGGTGACGTCGGTCATGTCGCCTACAATGCGGATGTTGAAGTCCTCAATGGTCTCCAGCTCCTCCGCTGGGCCCCGGAGGACCACATCCACCTCGTTGGTCACAACGCTCACGGTTTTGCCCGCCGGCTCGTTGATATAGCTGAGGTTGCTCACGGTAAAGGTTTTGGTTTCCAGGTTCATAGAGCTGATGGTCACCGTGGCCGTGGTCTCTCCGGAGAGGTTGATGGAGCCCGCCGGAATGGGGATAGGCACGGTGTAGGAGGTATTCTGTGTGATCTCCTTGAGCACCACTTGGCTGAGAACGATCTGGTCCAGCTTGCTGATGGACTTGCTGTCCCCGGCCACGGTGATGGTGCGGGGGGTGATGGAGTGGGGCATGTCGGCCTCCATGGAGCCAGGAGAGGAGACGAAGTCGATCACCAAGGGCAGCTCCTTGATCATCAGAATGGGTACCGACACGTTGATACTATCGGCACTCATGCGCAGTTCGGTGCTGTCCACCACGTCGCCGTTGAAGTCGATGAGCTGGATGGAGGCGGCCTGATTCACCGTCTCGGTGGCCCCGGTGAGATCCACACTGACCAAGGCGTGGCTGATGTTGCTGACAGAGAGCTGTTCGCCGCTGACCAAGATGGTATCCTCGCTGAAGGTCATCTCCCCGGCCATGTAGCCGTCCGCCGCCTCGCCGGTGCGCTCCCCGCGGACAGTGATTGACTTCTTATAGAGCTCCACCACGTCCACCGTTACCCGGTAGGGACTGGCGGAGGCCACCGTAATGTTCCGCTCGGAGACGCTGTCGGGATAGATGATGTTGTACTCCAAGCTGTGCTGACCGGTGGTAGTGATGCCGGAGAGATCCACCTGAATCCGAATCCCCTTCCCTCGGCCCAAGGAGGAGATCATATTCCGCTGGCCCTCCAAGGTCAGGTCCACGGTGACGTTCTTGTCGCTGGAGACCATCAGCCCCCGCTCTTCCAAGATGTCATCCTCGCCGATGAACTCCACCGGGATATCCCGGACCTGCAGGGGGATAATCGAGGGGTCGATATTCTCCACGTACAGCCAGATGATCAGCGCCACGAGGATGGAGAGGATGACGCGGAACGTCTTGGTATTTCTGATATTATTCATACTTCTCCTTCTTCCGTTTCACCAAGTCCTTGAGCTGGAACTTCTTTTTGCTCTCCGTCTGGTTCTCCTCCTTGGGGAGAAGCTCGTTGGACAGGAGCAGACGCAGCGTCTCAATGCTCAGATGGCGCTTGAGCATTCCACCTACCGCCACGGAGATAGAGCCGGTCTCCTCCGAGACCAGCACCACCACGGCATCGGAGTTCTCACTCATGCCGATGCCCGCCCGGTGGCGCATGCCCAAGTCCCGGCTGAGGTTCACATTCCGGCTGAGGGGGAGCATACAGCCAGCCCCCAGCACCCGGCCGTCCCGGATGATCATGGCCCCGTCGTGCATGGGGGCCTTGACAAAAAACACGTTCTTCAGAAGCTCCGTGGAGGGCTCCGCGTCCAGCTTGGTGCCGCTGCGGAGCACGTCATCCAGTTTGCTCTGCCGCTCAAAGACGATCAGGGCGCCGGTGCGGTCCCGGCTCATATCCTGACAGGCCTCGGCGGTGATGTCGATGGCGTGCTCTATGGTGCTGGCCTGTTCCCGCCTGCTGAACACCCGCAGGAAGGAGAAGCGGCTGCCGCCCAGCTGATCCAAAATCCGCCGGATCTCCGGCTGGAACAGGATCACCAAGGCCAGAACGCCCCACTCCACCAGCTTGTTGAGAACAAAGTTCAAGCTGCTGAGCTGCCACTCAGAGGAGAGCCACAGCGCCAAGATCACGAACAGCACGCCCTTGAGCACCCGCTCGGAGCTGGTGTTTTTGACCAAAGCCAGAAGCTGGTAGACCAGCCCGGCGATGATCGCCATATCCACAATATCGGTAATATCCATGCTGAGGAGGTAATAGAGAACTCTTTCCAAATATTCCATTGCGCGCCCCTCCTGTCCACGGCTTCTCATAATTCGTTTTATTGTATAATAAATCCAGAAAAAAAGCAAGGAATACAGCGGTCTAAATTTGATCAATTTGTAAATTTTTCGGTGCGGGGAGGACAGCGCGAAAGGAACCCTCTTGGGTTCCTTTCACGCAAAGGTTCTATATTGTCTTTGGAATGTCCAAATCATTTGTATTTCTTCAGCGCCTCAATCAGGCGCTCCACCTCGTCGGGGCGGTTGAAGGCGGAGACAGAGAACCGGGCGGTGCCGGTGTCCAGAGTCCCCGCGGTCCGGTGGGCGTATGGCGCGCAGTGGAGCCCGCCTCTGAGGGCGATGCCCTTTGCGCTGAGGTACTCGCACAGCGTCTCCGGGTCGCCGTCCCGGGGTACAAGGGACAGCACCCCTGTCTGGAGCGCGGCGTCGCGGCTGCCAAAGACCTGGTATCGCTCCTCCCCCTCCAGGGCGGTGAGCAGCTGGTCCTTGAGCCGTGTTCCGTGGTGGCGGATGGCGGCCAGACCTGTGGTGCGCACAAAGCGCAGTCCGGCCAGCAGTCCGGCAATCCCCGGTACGTTGTGTGTTCCGGCCTCCATGCGGTCCGGGAGAAAGCCCGGCATCTGCTGGTCCTGGGAGCTGCTTCCGGTGCCGCCGTAGAGCAGCGGCTCCCCCTCCTCGCCGCAGAGGAGCACCCCGGTGCCCTGAGGACCGTAGAGCCCCTTGTGGCCGGGCATGGCGATAAAGGCCGCACCCAAGGTTCTCTGGTCAATCGGGATACATCCGGCGGATTGGGAGGCGTCTAAGATCAGCGGCACGCGGCTGCGGCGGCAGACACCGGCGATCTCCTCAACGGGCAGGAGGTAGCCAAAGACGTTGGACACGTGGGTGCAGATCACCGCGTCGGTGTCCGGGGTCACCAGCTCCTCGAAGCCCCGGACCATGGCCGGCGCGTCGAAGAGAGGCGTGTTGACCACGTAGATGGTCAGACCCTCCATGGCATGGAGAACCCGGGTGACGGCGTTGTGCTCGTACCCGGAGACTACCACACGTCCTCCCGGACGGACCAGGGAGCGGATGGCGATGTTCAGCCCGTGTGTGGCGCTGGAGGTAAAGACCACCTGCTCCGGGTTCTCCACACCGAACAGCTCCCCCAGCTCCATCCGGCACTGGAACAGTGTCTTGGCCGCCAAGGCGGCGGTGGGATAGTTCCCCCGGCCGGGGGAGCTCATGGAGTCCATGGCGGCGCGCACCGTGTCCTTTACGGTCCGGGGCTTTTGGAAGGTGGTGGCAGCGGCGTCAAAGTAGATCATGACAGTGCCACCTCAAAATACTGTCCATCCCGGTGCAGAAAGAGCTTTACCGGTTGGAGGGAGTTCTGGCGCAGGATCTCCATGGCTCTTGCAAGATAGGGCTCCCCGATTCTGACGCTATAGCTGCACCCCCGCTCTGTCAGTCCGACAGGAGAGCGGAAGATGCGGTTGGTAATGCCGGCGGCAGACAGGAGGTACCCGGCCCGCTGGGCCTGGGTCACCGACCGGCAGACAATAAGATAATGGTTCAATGAGATTCCCTCCTCACACTATCTTATGTTGCGCTCAGCAGATTTGCCACCTGTCAGCGTCGCCGAATGGGAGGAGATCTCGTCAATAGTATAGCAAAAAGCCGGGGGAATGCTCCTCCCGGCTTGGGTGCTTCTGTCGACGCAGGACCTCCTTAGGGGCTCTGGACGGAGACATATATCCACTCCCGCCCGCCGTCTGCGGCGCCCCAGAAGTAGACCCGGTTCCCGGTGAACAGGCTGTACCAAGGAAACGGTGAGCGTCCCGACGGGGCGAAAGGGTCCGCGGCCTTGGGGGCATCGGGGCGGATGGGGAAGCGAAAATTTTCCCGGACTTGGGTCAGCAGAAGGGGCTTTTTCACACCGGCGATGGAGGCGGGCTTCTCCGGCTTCCCCATGATCCAGACGGGCCGGCCGCCCAGTACGAAGTCCCAGCTCCGGTCCGTTCTGTCCTCCGGTGTGATGTCCATGGGTTGAAAGAGGATTCTGTCCTGATACTCCTCTACTACAGCCCCCGCCGCCGTATCAAAGAGCATAATGCGGAAATTCCGCTGATGCTGCGACAGGAAATCCGCTGTTATGTCGATCTTATTCAGACTGGGCCCTTTGGGCAGCTCCGGGATGCAGAAATCGCCGTGCCATGTGTCTGTGCAGTCAAATACGGCCATGGACTTCCCTGCCCACGGGTGGCCCTCAGGAAAAGCGATCTGGAAGAAAAATGTCAGCTCCCGTCCGCACAGGGTGCACTTGGGAATCTCCGTCCCCGGCGGCAGCTTGGGTTTTCCGCCCATAAAGGAGTTCTCCTCCCCTGTCTGTACCGCTCCGCTTTGGAGCACCGCTCTCCAGCTTTTCATACTGTCTCTCCGGCTTTTTGCCGGTCCTCCTTGATCTCTTGGTCCAGACGCTCCAGTGCGGCCCAGTCCATATCCTCCACCCGCTGGTCCAGCTCCTCAACGGCCTTGTAGGTGTACTGGGACAGGCTCCCGTCACTGCCATGGAGGCGCTCATGCAGCGTCTCCAGCCGGGAGCGCCAGTAGTACTTGCTCACCAGCAGCATCCGGAGCTTCGCCCCGGTCAGCTGCAAAATCTGTTCCTCGTACTCGTCCAAGGCCCGGCAGTAGGCGCAGAGCCGGTTCAGCGCCTCCTCCGGATAGGTGACATAGCCGTTGGAGGGCGGCATGGCCAGCGCCTCTATGAGCCTGTCCATCTCCTTGCGGGAAAAGACGGTGCTCCCTTCCATATTCTCTCCCCTACTCGGCCCGGCCAATCAGGCACACCGCGTGGGCGGAGATGCCCTCCTCCGCCCCGGTGAAGCCCAAGTGTTCCTCGGTGGTGGCCTTCACATTCACCTGCTCCGCCGATACGCCCAAGTCCTCCGCGATATTTTGGCGCATAGCCGCTATATGGGGGCCGAGCTTGGGGCGCTGGGCAATGATGGTAGCGTCCACGTTGCCCACAGTGTACCCCTTCTCTCGAAGGAGCGCCGCCACTTGACGCAACAGTACCCGGCTGTCCGCCCCCGCATAGGCGGGGTCCGTGTCGGGGAACTGCTGCCCGATGTCCGGCAGGGCGGCGGCACCTAAGAGGGCGTCCATCACCGCGTGGAGGAGCACGTCGGCGTCGGAGTGGCCCAAAAGGCCCAAGGGGTGGTCGATGGTCACGCCGCCGATGATCAGGGCTCGTCCTGCCATCAGGCGATGGACATCGTAGCCGTGGCCGATGCGCAGGTTCTCCAAGGCCCTCACCCCCTGTTCTCCCAGATCGCCTCCGCCAGAATCAGGTCCTCCGGTGTGGTGATCTTGATGTTCTCATAGCTGCCCGCAGTTAAGTATACCTGCTTGCCCAGCCGCTCCACGGCGGCGCAGTCGTCGGTAAGCGGTTCCCCCGCCTCCTTGGCGGCCTGGAGGGCGGCCCGGAGCAGTGCCGCGTCAAAGACCTGCGGGGTCTGCACAGCGAAGAGCTCCGAGCGGTCCGGCGTGGACTGCACCACGTTTTGTGCCGCCACCTTGATGGTGTCCTTCACCGGTACGGCGGGGGCGGCGGCGTAGACCTCCTCCGCCTTGGCGATTGCCGCGTCGATGACCTCCGGCGTCACCAAGGGCCGGGCTCCGTCGTGGACGGCGATCAGCTCCGCACGGCTGTCGCACTCGGCCAAGGCCGCCAGTACCGACGCCATCCGGCTCTCCCCTCCGGTCACCAGCTTCAGCGGCTTCTCGATCTCGTAGGCCTTGCAGATCTCCGCCACGGTCAGCAGCTCCTCCTCCCGCACGGCCACCACCAGCTCCGAGATCCGCTCAGAGCCGGCCAGCGCCAGCAGTGTCCGGGCGATTACCGGTACGCCGCCGACGCTCATCAGCAGCTTATTCTCCCCGCCCATGCGCTGGGAGCTCCCCGCCGCCGGTACGATGGCGCTGCAGAAGGGAGGCTCGCTCCCCCGCCTTGTCAATAGATTTTTGATTTTCTGAAACATATCAGCACCCTTATCTCCTAAATCGTGATCTCCATGCAGCGGGATCACTCATAGGCGTGTTTTACATGTACGGTGTTTTCCAATGAGAAATCTTCTATCTCCATAACCTGATGCCGCAGCAGCTCCCTGACCCACCCCGGCAGCTCCGCACAGCGCAGCGGTATCTGCGGGCGGGAGTGCTGGGTATAATGCTTGTGGAGCGTGGAGATTCCGGGCCTTGTGCCGTCATCCGCGTCAAAGTAGTACAGACCTCTGTCGGAGAACTCCCTTGCCACCTGCTCCGCGCGCTTGGTCTTGGGGAAAAGCAGGACACTGCCGGTGCTCTTTTTAAGTCCTCCGAAGTACTCTATCAGTTGATCCGCCCTCTCCCGGTCCTCGCAAACAAACTTCGGCAGGTTTCCCTCCCCGGCGCTGCAAAATACGGCGATATGGCCCTGTCTGTCCACCCCATACCACTCCATGTCCAGAGCGAAGCACTCCTCGGCACAGATTGTGGACATATCCATCCCCTCCCCTGACATCCGGTTTCTATTCGGTTTGGACTTTTTCATGGGGGACGGCTGTGCCGTCCCCCATGAAAAATTGCCCCCTCTCATCCTTTCCCTTAAAATCCGCAGATTTTAAGGGAAAGCTCTTACACCATCGACGCGTTGACCCGGGACTCGATCTCTTGGTAGGGTTCATCGGTGGCCAGCACCATCTCCGAGATGAAGATCTGCTTGGCGCTGTGGAGCATTTTCCGTTCCCCGGTGGAGAGGCCCCGCTCCACGTCCCGCAGGGTCAGGCACTTGATGACCCGGCCTACCTCATAGAGATCACCGCTCTTCAGCCGCTCCAGATTCTCCCGGTAGCGCCGGTTCCAGTTGGTGGTGATGTCGATCTCCAGACCGGGCAGGGCCAGCATCACCGTGTCTGCCGCCGCCGCGTCCACGACGGAGCGCAGGCCCACCAGTTGACTGTTGCAGACCGGGATTTTCAGAACAAGCCCGTTGACCGGCATGTGGAACACATAGTACTCCTGTGTCTTTCCGTTGATCCGCTCGCTGACGATGCTGTCGATCACACCGGCGCCGTGCATGGGGTGGACGACCTTGTCCCCTACGTTAAACATATTCCCTCCTATTCTCATTCATCACTTCTGTATGCGGTTTTCTCTTCTTAACCCTTAGTATAGCCTACTTTTCCATATATTTCAAGCGCAGATGCAAATATTTTACCCAACTTTTGCGGTTTTCCCGCAAAATTTTCCTTCGAGGGCGGCAATTCTCCCTCAGAAGCTGTACTAATCGGCACATCGCATGGTTTCCCAAAACGGCGCAAAAAGAAGCAGACGGAGAAAACCGTCTGCTTCTTTTATGCTTCAGATATGTGGCTGTTCCTTACTCCTCGCCGGCGGCGGAGGCACCCAGCAGGGCACGGATGCTCAGGGAGATCTTCTTCTTCTCCTCGTCCACCTCGATGATCTTGGCGTCCACCAGCTCACCCTCGCTGAGGCACTCGGCGGGGCTCTCGATCCGACGGTCGGCGATCTGGGAGATGTGGATCAGGCCGTCCACACCGGGCACCACCTCGGCAAAGGCGCCGAAGGAGCGGATGTTGACGATCTTCACGTTGGCCACGTCGCCCACCTTGTAGGTCTCCATGAACTTCTCCCAAGGATTCATGGAGCGGTCCTTCACGCCCAAGGAGATCTTGCGCTTCTCCTTGTCGAAGGAGATCACGTACACCTCCAAGGTGTCACCCACCTTTACGATCTCGGCGGGAGTCTTGATACGGCTCCAGCTGAGGTCGGAGATATGTACCATACCGTCCACACCGCCGATGTCCACGAACACGCCGTAGCTGGTCATGCTCTTGACAGTGCCGGTGTAACGCTTGCCAACCTCGATGCCCTCCCAAACGGCGGCAGCGGCGGCCTGACGGGCCTCATAGGCCACGGCGCGGATGGAGCCCACCACACGGCGGCGGGCGCGGTTGACCTCGGTAATGCGCATCTGGACCTTCTGCTTGAGCAGCTGGCTCATCTCCGCGTCACGGGGCAGACCGGACTGGGAGGCGGGAACAAAGACACGGGCGCCCTTGATAAAGACGACGATGCCGCCCTTGTTCTCCTCGGAAACAACGCCCTCCACCACGGTCTTGTTCTCCATGGCTTCTTCCAACACGTCCCAGATCTTGTTGGCGTCCAGGCGCTTTTTAGACAGGGTGGCGTAACCCTCCACGTCATTGACGCGAACCACGAACAGCTCCACCTCGTCACCGATCTTGACAATATCCTCCACCTTGGCCTCAGGATCGTCAGTCAGCTGGTCCATGGGGATATAGCCGGCCTGCTTACACCCTAAGTCCACGTGGACCTCGGTGGGGGTGATTGCAGTGACCACACCGGTGACCTTATCTCCTGTATGCAAAGTATTGGTATACTGTTCAAACATCTCGGCAAAATTTTCGGTGCTTTCGCTCATGATTTTTTCTTCGCTCATCGTCTTGTCGACCTCCTTTATGATGCTCGCAGGGGTGGATGCGCCCGCGGTCAGGCCAGCCCTCCGGCATCCGGTGAGCTTGTCCGTTGGGATCTCATCCGCGCTCTCAATCAAGAAAACACGTCCGCATCGCTCCTGACACAGCTCATAGAGATGCCGGCTGTTTGCGCTCTGGCGGTCGCCGACCACCACCATCACGTCAACCTTGGCAGCAATTTCGGCCGCTTCCGTCTGACGTTTCTGCGTAGCACTACATATTGTATCAAACTTTTTCAGATTTGTACACTGTTTTTTTATCAATTTCCAAGAACTTTCCCAAATTCCTTGGAGCTGGGTGGTTTGGGCCGCCATGGTAATCGGCGTAGAAGTAATATTTTCCGTATTTTTCAGCCAATCATCCACCTCTTCTGGTTCTGAAAATACCAAAACATTCTCTCCCCATCCACAGATTCCTTGGACCTCCGGGTGGCTGGGAGAGCCGATGAGGACCATCTGACGGCCCTCTAATGCCGCCTGACGGGCGATTTCCTGAATTCTGCGCACGTGGGGACAGGTGCCGTCGATGATCTCCGCCCCCTTTGCCTCCAAGGCCTGGTAGGTCTCCTCCCCCACGCCGTGGGCCCGGATGACCACCGCCTCCCCTGACTCTACCTCCTCTGGGGAGCTGACGATCCGGGAGCCCTTTTGGAGGAGGGCGTCGATGACGTGGCGGTTGTGGATCACGCTGCCCAGCATCACGGGGTGCCGCCCCTCCGCCGCCGCCTGCTCCGTCAGCTCCACCGCCCGGCGGACACCGTAGCAGAAGCCGGCGGACTTGGCCAGGATCACCTCCATCACATGGCCTCCTTCAGGCGGTAGATCTTCTCCAGCAGCTCCTCGGCGCAGCGGCGCTGCTCCTCGGCGGTGGGGCGCCGCCCGGCAAACTGGGGCTGATAGGGCGTGCCAAAGACGATGGTGGTTCGGCGCAGGAACTTCCGCTTCTCTCCGCAGTACACCGGCACAATGGGCACGCCGGTGCGGCTGGCCAGCATGACGGCCCCGGTCTTGGCGGAGGCGTCCCCCGCCTCCTCCACACGGGTGCCCTCAGGAAAAATCACCAGCTTCTCTCCGCTCTGGAGGCACTTGAGGGCGGTCTTCATGGCCGACAGATCCGCCCGGCCCCGCTGGACAGGAAAGACCCCGGCCTTGCGCAGAAACCATGCGGCAAAGGGTTTTTCAAACAGCTCTGCCTTCCCCATAAACCTTGGACAGGCCCGCCGGGGCAGGGCCGCGGCCACCATCAGAGGGTCCACGGCGCTGACATGGTTGGCGCAGAGCACCGCGCCCCCTGCCGGGATGCCCTCCGCCCCCCGGACGCGGAAGGGGAAGAGCAGACGGAAAAATGGCTTTCCAATGAAATAGATGATCCGATAGAAGAAGTTCATAGCCGCTCCCTCACAGTCTTTAGCAGCAGCGTGAGGCTCTGCTCAAAGGTATTTCCTGTGGTATCCAAGATGATGGCGTCCTCCGCCGGACGCAGGGGGGAGACGGAGCGGTTCTTGTCCCGCAGGTCCCGCTCCTCAATCTCCCGGAGGAGCTGATCGAAGTCCTGAGGCGTCCCCCGGCGCTGGAGCTCCAAGTACCGCCGGCGGGCCCGGTCCTCCGGGGAGGCGGTGAGGTAGATTTTCACCTCCGCCTCCGGCAGCACCACCGTGCCGATGTCCCGGCCGTCCATGATCACACTCTGCCGCCGGGCCATGTCCCGCTGCATCTCCAAAAGAAAGTCCCGCACCGATGGAATGGCAGAGACCTTGGAGGCCAGTACGGAGACCTCCGGCAGGCGGATGGCGTCGGTGACATCGGTTCCGCAGAGGAACATACGCTGTAAACCATCCTCTCCGTAACACATTTCTATATGGATGTTCCGCAGAAGGGCCTCCACTGCCGGCTGGTCAGCCGGCTCCACGCCCCTTTGCCGTACGCAGAGGCCCACGGTGCGGTAGATGGCCCCGGTGTCCACATACAGGATTCCCAAGGCCTTGGCCGCCGCACGGGCCAAGGTGCTCTTCCCCGCCCCGGAGGGGCCGTCGATGGCTATGGCGTATCGTTTCTCAGACATGGCTATGCACCTCACATGAATTGTTCCCTGTTCGCTCTTGGCACATCGGCGGGCGCTGACGCAGACCGACGGATTTTTCAGGCGTCAATCACAGAATTTCCCGGTAAAAAAGTTCTCATTCCCCAAAGGCTTTGCGGTGAGGCGAAAGATCACGCATCCGTCCGGACAGACGATGGTTTTGCTGTACCTTCCATCGCCGCCCACCTTCTCCAAATCGCCGCCGCTGCGGACTGCCTCCATAATGGGATAGAGCATCACCATGGTCTTGGAGCAAATCCCGCAGCCCGAGGCATTGACAGGGCAGCCGTAAGTACAGGTATAGGTGTCCCCGATCTCCTCCCCGTTCCGGCAGTACCGCTCTGTATGGTCGCCGCGGAGAAAATCGACTACTTCAATCTGAAATTCGTACTCCTCGTTGTACCACTTTTTCATGAAACCTCTCCTTATAAATACTGCATGCTTTATTTTGTCACCCTTGGGAGGCCCAAGCGGCGTGCTGGCCGGCCACATAGCCGGTGGCCCAAGCAATCTGAAGGTTGAAGCCGCCGGTGTAGGCGTCCACGTCGATTACCTCCCCGGCGAAGTAGAGACCGGGGAGCTTCTTAGACTCCATGGTGGAGGGATTTATCTCCTCCACCGCCACGCCGCCGGCGGTGATAATGGCCTCCTCCACCGGTCTGGGGCCGCGGATGGGGATGGGGAAGGCCTTCAAAAGCGCCGCCATCCCTTGGCGCTGCTCCCGCGTCACCGAGTGCACCTTGCAACGGGGCGGGATGCGGGAATGCTCCACAAACACGTCGATGAGCTTGTGGGGCAGAAGGTCGTTCAGGGCGTTGACAAAGTCGCTGTTGCGGTACTTCTCGAAGTCCGCGAGAATCCGCCGGTCCAGCTGCTGCTGGTCCAAGGCGGGCTTTAAGTCGATGACCGCGGTGTACCGCTTCCCCTCGAAATCCCGCATGTGGGCGGAGGCGGAGAGGACCAGCGGCCCGCTGAGGCCGAAGTGGGTAAACAGCAGCTCCCCGAAGTCAGTGAAGATGCTCCTACCCTCCTCCAGAACCGTCAGGCGCACATTCCGCAGGCTGAGGCCTTGGAGGGCGGCGCAGACGCTCCCCTCCTCCTCCAAGGGCACCAAGGAGCCCCGCAGGGGCGTCACCGTATGGCCAGCCTCCTCCGACAGGCGGTAGCCATCCCCGGTGCTGCCGGTGAGGGGATAGGACAGTCCCCCGGTGGCCACCACCGCACAGGGGGCCGTATAGGTTTCCCGCTCCCCCCGTACCCCGGCGAGGCGGCTGTCCTCCTGAAGGAGGCCCGACGCCCGGTCCCGGAGGATCACTGCCCCCAGCTCCTTCAGACGCCGCTCCAGGGCGGCGCTCACATCGAAGGACCGGTCGGACACAGGGAACACCCGGTTCCCCCGCTCGGTCTTTACCGGCACGCCTAACCCCTCGAAAAAGGCCATCACATCCTGACTGTTCATTTGGGAGAAGGCACTGTAGAGGAAGCGGCTGTTGCGGGGGATGTTTTGCATCAGCTCCGCCGGGGGGCAGTTGTTGGTCAGGTTGCACCGGCCCTTCCCGGTGATGTTCAGCTTCTTTCCCAAGCGGCTGTTGGGTTCTAAAAGTACCACCCTTGCCCCGCTCTCCGCGGCGGCGATGGACGCCATCATTCCCGCCGGCCCGCCGCCGATGACTATGACATCACACTTCATTCCCATGGCCCTCCTCTCCCCACAGCAGGGCGATCTCCGCCTCCGTCAGGTTCCGCCAGTGTCCCGGCGGCAGGCCGCGCAGGGTGAGGCCGCCCTCAGACACCCGGCAGAGCCGGCGGACGCTGAGGCCCACCCGGCGGCACATGCGGCGGATCTGCCGCTTCTTCCCCTCGTGGAGGGTAAATTCTATCACCGGCGGCGGGCCGTTCTCGAAAACACGGACCTCCACCGGGCGGATGGGCTCCCCATCCAAGTCCCGCAGGGCTTGGAGCCGGGACAAGCTGTCCTCCCGCAGGCCGGAAACTGTGACATGGTATCGCTTCTCCACACCGCCGCTGGGGTGGAGCAGGCGCTGGGCCAGCGCACCATCGTCGGTGAGCAGCAGCAGCCCCTCGGAGTCCACGTCCAAGCGCCCGACAGGATAGACCCGGGCGGGACAGCCGGTGAGCAGCTCGGTCACGATGTGCGCGGCGTGGGGATCGGAGAGGGTGCAGGCGTAGCCGCGGGGCTTGTGGAGGAGGATGTAGGTCCTCTCCTCCTGCCTATGCAGGGGCACGCCGTCCACGGAGATGGTATCCTGGTCCAAGTCCGCCCGGTCGCCTAAATGGGCGGTCTGGCCGTTGACCGTGACCCGGCCCTGGCGCAGGTACTCCTCCGCCGTCCGCCGGGAGCAGAGGCCCGCCGCCGCCATCAGTTTTTGGACTCTCTCCTCCATGGAACCCCCTAAGATATGTAGAAATTTCAAAAGATGTTCGGATTTCTCAGAGAAACGGGAGACGCACTTTTTCCATGGGGACAGCATTGCCGTCCCCATGGAAAAAGTCCGGGCCGAGCACGGCCCGGAGGGTGTCAGCTCTTGCGGATCATGTGGAGGCCCACATCTTGGGCTATGATCAGGGGGACGCGGCCCAGCTCCTGACCGTTCAGGGTGGCTACCGCTTCCCCCACCGCTGTTCCCGCGGCGATAGGGGCGGTGACGGCCTCGTAGTAGTGACAGGTGATCTCCGGCTCCTCTCCGGCGGTCAGGGGACAGTAGAGGGCCGTTCCGGTCCTCACCGGCACGGTGAGGAGGAAGCTCCCCTTCACCTGAGTGCTCCCCACCTGCTGTCCCGCCGGCAGGACGAGGGTACGGGGGAAGGCGGAGAAGCCATAGTCCAGAAGATTCTGGTGATCCTGCCAATCATTGCCGTCGTGAAGGGTCACGGCAATCAAAAGCTGCCCCTCCCGGCGGGCGGCGGAAACCAAGGTGCGCCCCGCCGCCTTGGTGAAGCCCGTCTTGACCCCCACGCAGCCGTCATACCAACTGAGGAGCTTGTTATGGTTCACCAGCGTCCGCTCCCCGATGGTAATGGATTTAGTGGAGACAATGCGGCAGAAGGTCTCGTTCTCCATGGCCCGGCGGGTCAGCGCCGCCATGTCCCGGGCGGTGGAGTAGTGGTCCTCGTGGTCCAAGCCGTTGGGATTTGCAAAGGAGGTGTGCTCCATGCCGATCTCCTTGGCCTTCTGATTCATCAGCGCCACAAACCGCTCCACCGAGCCGGAGACGCAGCGGGCTACCGCCAAGGCTGCATCATTGCCCGAGGAGAGCATCAGCCCGTAGAGCAGCTCCTCCAGCGTCACCCGCTCCCCCGCTTTCAGGTACATGGAGGAGCCCTCGGCCATATCGCCGCTCTGAACGGTGTAGACCTTGTCTGTAGTGCAGTGCTCCAAGGCGGTCAGGGCGGTCATGATCTTGGTGATGCTGGCGATGAGGCGGGGCTCGTCGGCGTTTTGCTCGTAGAGCACCCGCCCGGTGTCGGCGTCAATCAGAATGGCGGAGGCGGCGGAGGTCCCCACCGCCAAGGCCGGGGCGCTCCACTGAAGCAGCATCACAAGGAGCAGCAGGGTACAAAGGGTACGGCGCATAACCACTCACCTCTCAAAAAAGCTGTGGTTATCCTGCCCCATACAGAAAAACGGTAAACTGGAAATTTGTTTTTTCCAGCGAAAAGACAGGGTGTGCTTAAAAATCCTCCGCCTCCGGCGGGACCACCGGCTCCGCCGCGGCGCTGTCCTTCTTCAGCATGATGGAGACCTTGTCAATCAGATCCGGTACCATCTCCACCACCCGCTCCAAACCGGTGGAGGCGGGGATGGCTACGGGCATCACGCGCACCGCGCCGTCCTTCACAATGAGGAAGGCCACCGGCACGATCTTCACCGCCGCGCCTAAGCCGCCGCCTAAGCGCCCCTCCGCTTGGGCATTCTTGCCGTCGTACTCGCCTCCGCCGCCGCCAAAGCCAAAGGAGACCTTGGAGATGGGGATCAGCGTCACGCCGTCGTCGGTATGGATGGGCTGGCCTACGATGGTATTGGCGTCCACCATCTCCCGCACCTTACCCATGGATTCTTGGAGCATCTCGCCGAGGGAATTCTTCTTATCCATAGTTTCGTCCTTTCTCAGGCCGCGCGGGCCTGCTGGTCCTTCTTCTCAATGGTCCGCTTCTCCAGCTTGTCGGCCCGCCTGCGGTAGCCGATCAGCCACTTGACAAGGCCCGCCGCCGCCGAGATGCCGATGATCGCCACATCCCCAATGCGGATTCTGACGCCGATCTCACCCCGGAAGAAGATGGTCTCGCTGTCGTAGTCGGTGTACAGATTCACTGCGTCCTCCCGGACCCGCACCAGACGCTTCAGCGCCGGGTACACGGTGCTGAGCACCGCCTGCGCCTTGCCGTAGAGCTCCGCCACATCCGCCGGGTCCTCCCCGCCGAACACCACCAGTGCCCGCAGCGGCGCAAGGAGGATCCGCCGCCGGGTTCGGCCCACCGCCTTTTTCAGAAGGGGCGGCAGTACCTGCAAGCTGTAACGAATCTGCTCCCGGTTGGGCCTTGGGAAGGGCTTTTTCTCCTTGGCTTTCTTCGGCTTCTCCTTCTTTTCCCGCTTCTTCGGAGGAGGCTTCCCCTCCTCCGTCGCCTTGGGAGGATACAGCGTCAAGCGGAAGCGGCCGATAAGAAGCCGGACGGTCAGCGCGCCGTCATAGGCGGCGTGGACACCCAAAGGCGTCAGAGCAATGAGCAGCAGTAAAACCAGTACCACTGCCAGTATAATCCATCCTACAATCCCTGTTCCCCCCTTTCATTTTAATAAGGAATGAGGAGTTAGGAATTGTCCCCATTGACAGCCTGCCTGTCTTTTCAGATAATTCCCCATTCCTAATTTTCCTCCGCTGTGGGCTCGATTAAGGCTCCGTCCTCGCCTAGGCGGAGCTGTCCCTCGCTCTCCAAGCCCGGAATCTCCGGCAGGTCATCCAAGGAGTTCAGGTGGAAGGAGCGCAGGAAGTGCTTGGTGGTCCGGTAGAGGATAGGACGGCCCGGCACCTGAAGACGCCCGCACTCCTCAATGAGTCCCCGCTCCAAGAGCAGGCCCACGGTGTAAGCGCTGTCCACCCCGCGCACCTGATCCACATAGGCCCTTGTGGTGGGCTGGTAGTAGGCGATGATGGTCAGCACCTCCAGCGCCGGCTGGGAGAGCCGGGCGGGCTTGCGGATCTCAAAGGCCTTTCGGATCACATCGGCGTAGTCTGGCGCGGAGCAGAGCTGGTAGCTGTCCTCCATGCAGATGAGCCGGATCCCCCGGCGCTCAAAGGCGTAGTAGTCGCCAAGGCGGCGCAGGATCTCCTCCACCGTACTCCGGTCGGCGTCCAGCGCCAGACAGAGGCGCTTGATCTCCACACTCTCTCCGGCGGCAAAGAGTATCCCCTCCGCCGCCGCCTCCATCTCTCTCATGTCCATACTCATGTCAATCTATCCTTCCAAATGGTCAGGCCCTGCGGCGGCTCAGGACGCGGAGCGCACCGAGCTCTCTTGAAAGAGCTCCTCCGCGTCCCGCTGGGCGGTGACGGTGCAGTCGGTCTCCCCGCCGGCCAGCTTCAGCACGTGGTTGCGGCACAGCTCCAGCACAGCAAGGAAGGTGGCCACCACCTCACTGCGGCTGCGGCTGCCGCGGAAGAGGAGCAGAAACCGGGTCACCCCGTTGTCCCGCAGACGCTTTAGAATCTCTGCGGCCTTGTCGGTGACGGAGTATGGCTCCCGCTTCACGATCTCCTGAAAGCTGGTGATGGGCGGCGGCGCCCGGCGCTCACTGCGGTCCTGAATGGCCTGAAAGGTCTTAATAAGGTCCTCCGGCTGGTGGTGGTAGGTGATCACCTTCCCCCGCTCCACCGGCTCGGGATTCTTGGTCATAATGTTCCGCCCAAACTCCCCCATCACGCCCAAACGCTGGGCCACGCCCTTGACCTTCTGATAGACCTCGCTGCTCCGCCGCTCCTCCAAGGACTGGATCAAGAGGTCCATCTCGCTCTGGGCCTCCTCGTCCTCGATGCTCAGGAGCATACGGGTTTTAATGTACATCAGGTGGGCGGCCATGGTAATGAACTCGCTGGCGATCTCCAGATCCAGCTGCTGCCGCCGGTCCAAGTAGGATAGATACTGCTCCAGGATCAGGGCGATGGGGATGTCCTGGATCTCAATCTTATTCTTGCTGAGGAGGAAGAGAATCAGATCCAGAGGACCCTCAAAATCCTCCAAGGGCTCGGCGGCGCGGCTGTGTACCACGCTCTCCAGCTTAAAGACGGGACTGTCCAGTTTGGTCACCTCACAGTACAAGCAGGTTTATCAGGAATGTAAACACGGCAAAAATCGCCTCGGAGAGGAAGTCACTGCCCACATCAAAGGACACCAACAGAATCAGCAGGAGCATCCCATACCGCTCATAGCGCATGAGCTGTAAGTACGCCCGGTCTGGCAGCAGGGCGAAGAGCACCTTGGACCCGTCCAAGGGCGGAATGGGCAGGAGATTGAACAGCCCCAAGCCCAAATTCATCAGAATCAGCGTAATCAAAAAGTTGTAAAGCCACACCAGCGGGGACTGAAGATTGTCCATCCGCAGCACCAAGGGCAAAAGCCACCTGAGAGGGATACAGCAGAGCGCGGCCATCAAAAAATTGGACATCGGCCCGGCCAGAGCGGTAAGGGCCATCCCCTTTTTGGGGTCCTTGAAGTACCGCATGTCCACCGGTACCGGCTTGGCCCAGCCGAAGCCCACCAGCAGCATGGCCGCCAGCCCCACCCAGTCAATGTGGTGCAGGGGATTGAAGCTGAGCCGGTGCATCCGCTTGGCGGTGGGGTCGCCCAGAGCATAGGCCACCAGCCCGTGACAGGTCTCGTGGACCGTCAGGCACAGCAATACCGACAGGACCCGGGTCAGCAGCATACTGACCATGCCCCAGTCGATCATATTCCAGAGCTGACGAAACAGTCCCACTGAGCAAGCCCTCCCTACAGGAAATGTACTGATCGTATCGCAATAGGGATACTATACCAGAAACCGCCGCAAATTACAAGAAAAAAGAAGTCCTCGCCGTAAACCCCCGGAAAATATCTGCAAATGCACTTGTACTCCCTCCAGCCCCCTGCTATACTTAGCTATCTGCTATCTTCGGAGGTCTCCCATGTCCTATACCCTCTACATCCTCCGCTGCGGCGACGGAACTCTCTACACGGGAATCACCAACGATCTGCCCCGCCGCCTTTCCGCCCACCGCGCCGGTACAGGGGCCAAGTACACCCGCGGCCGCGGCCCGCTGTCCTTAGTCTATACCGAACCCTGTGCGGACAAGTCCGCCGCCCTCCGCCGGGAGCTCTATATCAAGCGCCTCCCCCGCCAAAAAAAGGAGGCCCTCCTCGCCGCCGCAGCCAGTCAAGCCAGCAATGCCCTCCCCGCCGCCAATTCCTAATTCCTAACTCCTCATTCCTAATTGCTTTTCGCCCTTGCGCAAAGCTGGAAAATCAGGTATAATACCCCTGCTTCACGCAAGGTTTATACTTTAGAAAACGCATTCACCACTGAAAATCCTAAATGGAGGCATCAAACACCATGTCTATGGATATGACTTACTTCGAGGAGATGGAGGCGAAGATCCCCACCGGTGGCGTCCGTACCCGCTTCGCCCCCTCCCCCACCGGCTATATGCACGTGGGCAACCTGCGCACCGCGCTGTACACCTATCTCATCGCCCGGCACGCCGGGGGCACCTTTATCCTGCGCATTGAGGACACCGACCAAGGCCGCTTGGTGGAGGGCGCCACCGATGTGATCTACAAGACCATGGCCGAGTGCGGCCTTACACACGACGAGGGCCCCGACATAGGCGGCCCCGTGGCTCCCTATATCCAGTCCCAGCGGCGGGACACCTATAAGAAGTACGCGGAGCTGTTGATTCACAGGGGGCACGCCTACCGCTGCTTCTGCAAGGACGGAGAGGGAGACCATGTTAACGATTTGGGAGACGGCCTCACAGTAAAACGGCACATATGCGGCTGCGGCCTTCTGACCCAAGAGGACATCCAAGCCCGCTTGGATGCCGGGGAGAGCTATGTGATCCGCCAGCGGATGCCCTTTGAGGGGACCACCACCTTCCACGACGCGATTTATGGGGACATCACCGTAAAAAATGAGCAGCTGGAGGACCAGATCCTCCTGAAAACCGATGGCCTGCCCACCTATAACTTCGCCAACGTCATTGACGACCACCTGATGGGCATCACCCACGTGGTCCGGGGCAGCGAGTATTTGTCCTCCGCCCCCAAGTACAACCTGCTCTATGAGGGCTTTGGCTGGCAGGTGCCCACCTACGTCCACTGCTCCCCCGTCATGCGGGACCAGCACAACAAGATGTCCAAGCGCCACGGGGACCCCTCCTACGAGGATTTGAAGGCCCAAGGCTTCCTCACGGAGGCGATTTTGAACTATGTGGCCCTGCTGGGCTGGTCCCCCCGGGGGGACATCGCCGAGGAGGAGGTGTTCTCCTTGGAGGAGCTGGTAAAGGTCTTTGACACAGCCGGCATCTCCAAGTCCCCGGCCATCTTCGATATTGAGAAGCTGACCCACTTCAACGCCCTGTACCTGCGCGCCATGGGGGCGGAGGATTTCGCCAAGCTGGCGGAGCCCTACATCCGCCAGAGCGTGAAAAACCCCGCCATCGACGCCGCCCGGGTGGCCGGTCTGCTGCAGGCCCGCTGTGAGAAGCTGACGGAGATTCCCGAGAAGGTGGACTTTTTCGACGCTCTCCCCGACTATGAGCGTGATCTCTTTGTGAACAAGAAGGCCAAGACCACCTTGGAGGTATCCGCGGAGATGCTGAACGCCGCCATTTCCGCCTTGGAGGCCCTGCCGGAGTGGACGGAGGAGAGGGTACACGGCGCTCTGATCAATCTGGCGGAGCAGCTGGGTGTGAAGAACGCCACTTTGATGTGGCCGGTGCGTATCGCCGCCGCCGGCAAGACGGTGACACCTGGCGGCGCGGTGGAGATCTGTGCCATCTTGGGCCGGGAGGAGACGGTGCGCCGCCTGCGCTTAGGGCTGGAGAAGGTGGGCGCATGAACGAACATCTCACAGAGCTGCGCGGCTTCCTGCAGAGGGACATGCGGCGCCTGCCGCTGATCTTTGCCGGCCTGTTTTTCCTGTTCTGTCTCATCGGCTACGCCGTCTGTACCGCCTCCCCCCAGCTCACCGAGGCTGTTGTGGACTACTTCAATCGGATGCTCAGCGACACCGGACTGGCCGACGAGGCGGGAAATATCTCCTTTGTGGGTATGCTGATGAACAACTGGTTTGCCATGGTGTTCACCATCCTCTATGGCTTTGTCCCCTTCCTGTTCCTGCCGGTGGTCACCGCGGCCTCCAACGCCCTGATTATCGGGGCTCTGGCCGCCTTTTACCGCCTCAATCAGATTTCCATGGCCGCCTTTTTCGCCGGCATCGTGCCCCATGGTATCTTTGAGATCCCGGCTCTGGTGCTGGCGGTGTCGCTTGGGTTCCTCCTCTGCCGCAATATTGTGCGCAGCATTCTGCACAGCGAAAAAGCGGTCCCCATGGTGGACCTTCTGGCGAATATTCTGCGCACGATGCTGTTTGTGATCTTCCCCCTGCTGCTGATCGCAGCCCTCATTGAGTGCTACATCACACCGGGGATCATGCGCCTGTTCCTATAGTCCCATAAATTGTCCCGCACCCGCCGCCGGACAGCCCGGTAGAGCGGTTTTCTCCGGAAACAATAGAAAGGAAGTACCAAAATTATGAGCAAGACCGCCATCCCTCAGGGGTATAAGACGCCTTTGGAAATCTATGATATGCAGTGCGCCATTGAGTTTATCAAGGGCAATTTTCAGGACAATCTGAAACGGGCGCTGAACCTGCGCCGGGTGTCCGCCCCGCTGTTTGTCCGCTCGGACAGCGGACTCAACGACGATCTCAACGGCTATGAGCGCCCGGTGTCCTTTGACATCCCAGCCGCCGGCGGGGCCGAGGGGGTGGTGGTCCACTCTCTGGCCAAGTGGAAGCGTCTGGCCCTCAAGCGATACGAGTTCTTCCCCGGCAATGGGCTCTATACCGACATGAACGCCATCCGCCGGGATGAGGAGCTGGATAACCTCCACTCCATCTATGTGGACCAGTGGGACTGGGAGAAGGTGATTACACGGGAGGACCGGAACCTCGACTACCTGAAACAGACCGTCCGCGCCATTGTGGGGGCCGTCTGTGACACCTGCGACGCTCTGCGCCGGGCTTTCCCCCAGCTCCATGTGAAGCTCAGCCGGGATGTGACCTTCATCACCACGCAGGAGCTGGAGGATCTGTACCCGGAGCTGCGCCCCAGTGAGCGGGAGACCGCCTTTCTCCAGACCCACCCTACCGTGTTCCTCATGCAGATCGGCGGCAAACTGAAGTCCGGCCGCCCCCACGATGGCCGGGCCCCGGACTACGACGACTGGGCCCTCAACGGCGACATCCTCATGTGGAACGAGGTGCTGGGCCGGGCCTTCGAGATCTCCTCCATGGGAATTCGGGTAGACGAGGAGAGCCTCCAGCGCCAGCTGAAGCTCTCCGGCAAGGAGGAGCGGCGGGAGCTGCCCTTCCACAAGATGCTTTTGAATGGGGAGCTGCCCCTGACTATGGGCGGCGGCATCGGTCAGAGCCGGCTCTGTATGCTGATGATCGGCGCGGCCCACATCGGAGAGGTACAGGCCAGCCTCTGGGATCAGGCTACCTGCGACACCTGCGCCCAGGCCGGTGTGACGCTGCTGTAAGCGGAGAGGATAAGGAGGAGATTGAAGTATGAGCAAGCAAGTTCTGGGCGCTTTGGAGCCCGCCGGGGTCTTTCACTTTTTTGAGGAGATGTGCGCCATCCCCCACGGCAGCGGCAACACCAAGGCCATCAGCGACTACTGCGTGGCCTTCGCCAAGGCGCGTGGGCTGAGGTGTGTGCAGGATGAGAGCAACAACATTGTCATCTATCAGGAGGGTACCCCTGGCTATGAGGACCACCCCACCGTCATTCTTCAAGGGCACCTGGACATGGTCTGCGCCAAGGAGGCGGACTGCCCGCTGAATATGGAGCGGGATGGACTGGACTTGGTGGTGGACGGGGACTTCGTCCGCGCCAAGGGCACCACCTTGGGCGGGGACGACGGCATCGCCGTGGCCTACGCCTTGGCCATCTTGGACGATAAGACCATCCCCCACCCGCCCATCGAGGCGGTGTTTACCGTGGACGAGGAGATCGGCCTTTTGGGCGCGGCGGCGCTGGACTGCTCCGTCCTCCAGGGCCGGCGGCTCCTCAACTGCGACAGCGAGGCCGAGGGCATTCTCACCGTGGGCTGCGCCGGCGGCGCCCGGTGCGACATGGTTCTGCCGGTAACTGTTGGCCACGGCTGCGGCTACTGCTTTGCTGTAAAGTTCTCTGGCTATACAGGCGGACACTCCGGCGCGGAGATCCATCAGAACCGGGGCAACGCCTTAAAGCTCATCGGTGAGGCTATCCAAGCCGTTCTGAACTGCTGCGAGGCCCAGCTGATGTCCCTTACCGGCGGCAAGCAGGACAACGCCATCCCCACCGAGGCCAGCGCCACCCTGCTGATTCCCTCCGAGGAGCGGGAGACCGCCTTCGACTCCTTGGACCGCTGGTGGAAGGAGGAGGGGGACCGGTATGGGACCACCGACCCCAACGGCTGTATGATGCTCTCCAAGGGCGGCGACGTCTGCGCTGATGCAGTCAGTGTGGAGGACACCCGCCGCTGCGCAGACCTGCTCTGCGCCCTGCCCAACGGCGTCCAAGCTATGTCCAAGGATATCCCGGGATTGGTGGAGACCTCTCTGAATTTAGGCATTCTCCGCTTGGAGACCGACGCGCTCCACGCCACCTCCTCCGTGCGCAGCAGCGTCAAGAGCGACCTGTCCGCCCTGATCGACAGCCTCCGCAAGCTCACAGAGGACCGGGGCGGCAGCTTCTCCACCCGGGGCGAGTATCCCCCTTGGGAGTACCGGAAGGACTCCCCCCTGCGGGACACCATGGCGGCGATCTTCCGGGAACAGTACGGCAAGGAGCCGGTGGTGGAGGCCATCCACGCCGGACTGGAGTGCGGTCTTTTCAGCGACCGTCTGCCGGGGCTGGACTGCGTGTCCTTTGGCCCGGACATTATAGACATCCACACCCCCCGGGAGCACCTGAGTATCGCCTCCACCCAGCGGACATGGAAGTTCCTTTTGGCCGTACTGGCGGCGCTGTAGTGGTTTCTTTTGGCAGCTGAATAGTAAAGCGGCAGAGAGCTTTTGCTCTCTGCCGTTTGCTGTCTTTTATTTGGCCAGCCCCTTCAGGTTCTCCATGTCGCTGCTCAGGCGGTGGAAGGCGATGGGCAGCTGACCCACGGCGGTGTCCATTTTTCGCAGCTCCCCGGAGATGTGCGTGCGGAGCACATCAAAATCCGACAGAAGCGATGTATACTCCCCGGCCACCGTCTCAATTTTCTCCCGCAGCTGGGCGCGGATCTCCGCCGCCTCCTGCTCCGTCCTTTGCAGCAGGTCCACGGCCTCCCGCTCCGCTTGGGCCAGGATATCCTCCGCCCGCTTGTGGGCGTCCAGCTCGATCTGGGCCACCTGCTCCTTCATGCGGCGGTACTCCTCCGCCTGACATTCCAAATCCCTCACCCTGCCCTGAAGCTGGTCCCGCTCCGCGGCGGCCTTCTCCAAGGCCTGTCGGGCCTCCTGCTCCTCCGAGAGCTGCTGCCGGACCTGCTCCAGCTCCTCGGCGAGGCGGTTCCGCTCCTCCTGAAGGCGCTCGTTGGCCGCGTCCGCGTCAAAGAGGCGGTCCCGCTCCTTCTCCAGCGCCTCGCTGGTCTCCTTGTGCTCGGCGGAGATCTTGGTGATGTAGGACATCACGTCCTCCCGATTGAAACCGTTAAACACCGCGTTCCTGAAATTGTTTTCCATGGGTTCCTCCCGCTGTTCCGCCGCTGCGGCGGGTTGATTGAAGGCAAAAGGAGCCTATGTATCTCCCTTTCGCCGCTTTTTTCTCCTCTGGATCAGACGATGGTCACACGTGTCCCCTTCTGGGCCTTCTCGATATGCTCGGAATAACCGGCCACATAGAAAGGAATATCGTCCTCCTTGCCGTTGACTAACCGGCCCTGAACCTTCTCCCACGCCTTCATGCCTACGGAGAACTCCGGGAGACCGGCCACCAAAATCGGCTGCTGCTCCTCCTCGATCCAGAAATACTTCCCGCCATAGCAGCGCCGGGCAGTCTCAAACACGTAACAGCCCACCATGGAGGAGAGATTGAACCGCCCTTCCTCATCCAGCGCCTCCTGACGGAATGCCTCCAACAGGTCGTCCACCTCCCGCAGGCTCTCCGCAGAGTAGTCCAGCGTGAGTCCGTGCTCCTGCATGTTCAGGGTAAAGTTGTGGGCGGTTTCTATGATATCCTCCATTAGTCTGTCCATACTGCGCTCCCTCTCTCCGCTACAGGCGGAGTCATCATGTATGATTTTTGCTATTGTAACATATCTGCGCCTGTTTTGCAACTACTCTCCAAGGCAGAAAGGGCGGCTTTACACGTAATTACGGCCGCTTTTCATCCCGCGTATATCCATGCCAGATGATGAAACCCCTTAGCCATCATGATATGCGCAGCCCAAGGAGGGGGATCACGCAGCTCTCCTCTGGCCAAAGGGGATGAAGAGAAGGGGTACAAAGGAGGCCGCGATAACGGAGAAATTCAGCTGGTCCGTCAGGCGAATCAAAAGAGAGGAGGCAATACTGGGCCAGTTTTGGAACTTAGCCAGCATCAAGCTCCACGACAGGGAGAAATCCGGGAGATTTAGCTGGAATAGGACCACCGACAGGTAGACGGCGGTCATGATGGCGGCGGAGACGGCAATCTCCGCCCTCGTCATGGAGCGGAAGGCCCACAGACCCCCTATAAGCAGCACAGCCAAAAAAAGGACAGCATGAAAGATGGTGCTGCGGACCGGGTCGGCGGAGACATTCGTCACGCCGTCGGCCCCGACGGACTTTACAACAAAAAAGAATCTGGCCAGATAAACGGTGGCATAGAAACTGATCCAACTGGCGATAAGGCAGTAGACAGGGACGCGCCAGAGAGTGCGAAGCCGCATTTTCATGGGGGTACCTCCTTTCAAAATTCAGCCTATAGGTTTTGTTCTTGTTTTATTTTACCATATATATTCACAAAACGCAAATTTTTGCCGAGACAGTTGTAAGCTCCGCCGTTTACCGGCAGCAGGGTTTTAAGAGTGCCCGCATGGGGCCTCCGCCGCGTTTTCTATTTGCGAAACAGCGGGAGATATGTTATACTGCTTGAGAATGACGTAATTTTTTGAGAAAAAAGGAGCTGCTATGGGGGTATTTTATCAACGTTTTGCCGGCAGTACCGCCGCTGCACCGGTGATTTTTCTGGTTTTATTCCTCGTTATCGTGGGAAGCGCGCTGTATCTGACGCCTCGGATTGCCGCTTGGCTGGACAAAAAGGCGGACAAGCACCCCGGCTACTTCGATGGGATGCTCACCGAGGACCCCAACGCCCCCAAGAAGGAGGAGAACAGCCATGACCCTGATTGACCTGCCTAATATCGGCCCGGTTCTGGCGGAACGCCTCCGCGCCGCTGTGGACCCCACCATCTGCCTCCACGCCTTGGCCGGGGCGGTGGAGGGCGTGCGCAAGTCCGCTCTGCCGCCAGAGCGGAAGGCGGAGCTGAAGCGGCGGTTTAATGATGTGACAAGGGGGATTGAGACCGGTGTTTGAGGTACTGAAAACAGAGGGACTGGCCCGCCGGGGCCGTTTTTCCTGCGCACACGGCGAGGAGGTACAGACTCCCGTCTTTATGAACGTGGGCACCCAAGGGGCCATCAAGGGGGGGCTGTCCGCCTACGACCTGAGGCAAATCGGGTGTCAGATCGAGCTGAGCAACACCTACCACCTGCACCTGCGCCCCGGCGACGATGTCGTCCGGCAGCTGGGGGGGCTCCACGCCATGATGTGCTGGGACGGCCCCATCCTCACCGACTCCGGCGGGTTTCAAGTATTTTCCCTTGCCTCCCTCAGGAAAATCAAGGAGGAGGGCGTTACCTTCGCCTCCCACTTGGACGGACAGCGCATCTTTATGGGTCCGGAGGAGAGTATGCGCATCCAAGCCAACTTGGGCAGTGACATCGCCATGGCCTTTGACGAGTGCGTGGAGAATCCAGCCCCCTACGAGTATGTACGTCAGTCCTGTCAGCGGACTCTGCGCTGGCTTCACCGGTGCAAAGCGGAGCATGACCGCCTTTGCGCCCAGCCGGACTGCCTCAACCCCGGTCAGCTGCTCTTTGGCATCAACCAAGGGGGGACCTATGACGACCTGCGGGTGTGGCATATGGATGAAATTTCCAAGATCGACTGCGATGGCTTTGCCATTGGCGGTCTGGCGGTGGGAGAGAGCACGGAGACGATGTACCACATCTTGGACGTGGTCCTGCCCCATGCCCCGACGGACAAGCCCCGCTATCTCATGGGTGTGGGTACTCCCAGCAATATTATCGAGGGTGTGGCCCGCGGCATCGACTTCTTCGACTGCGTCATGCCCGCCCGGAACGCCCGCCATGGTCGGCTGTTCACTTGGCGGGGGGCTATGAACATCAAGAACGAGAAGTACAAACTGGACACACTCCCCATTGATCCGGAGTGTGACTGCCCGGTTTGCCGCACCTACAGCCGGGCCTATCTGCGCCATCTGTTCAAGGCGGAGGAGATGCTGGCCATGCGTCTGGCGGTGATGCACAACCTGTACTTTTACAACCGCTTGATGGGCCGCATCCGGGAGGCCATCGACGCGGGGAGCTTCGCCGATTTCCGGGCGGAGTACAGCGACAGACTGGACCGGAAAATCTGAGATTTTCCCCGGAAATACTGTGTGAAGGGAGTACAGCTGTGAGAGAAACAAAACTGTCCCGCGAATTAGAGGATGCCCTGAGGGACGGAGACATTGAGGGGGCCAAGCGGCTGTTCTCCCTCTGCGAGCCCAACGCGGTACGGATCCACTCCAATGTCTTTTCCCTGACGCCCATGCCCAAGGAGTTCGCCCTTTGGGCCAAGGAACGGGGGGCCGACGTCAATTTCAGGAACGAATACGGACAGACCCCCCTCTTCGATATCGTCCGCATGGACGCCGACGCGGCCTTACTCATCCAATTAGGGGCGGATGTAAACGCCGTCCGGAACGACGGCTATACGCCCCTCCACTGCGCAGTGAGCCGGGGGCGGAAGAAAGCGGCCCGAACGCTGCTGAAAGCCGGGGCGGACATGGAGGCTCGGACCAAGGGCCATGACGGCCGCGGCGCCTTCACCCCCTTGGAGATGACGCTGATCGAGCCGGATTTAAGTAGCATACGGAAGCTGGACATCTGCAGGTTCCTGATAGACAAGGGCGCCAACATGACGGATCGCAGCCGGCTGCTGGCCTCCGCGTTTTCCACCGCCTTCTACCGGCACAACGGCAAGAAGAAGCCCTCCCCCTCTCTGGTGAAGCAGGAGGCCGCCCTACAGGAGCTCTGTGTGCTCTTCGATGCCCCGGTGATCCGGGAGGCCAGCTTCCACGACGGGGTATCTCCGGTTCTGGTGACCAATGTACCGGGCTTCAAGGACAATTTCCGGGAGCTTTGGAGCTTCCTTGTCCCACCCAGAGGACGGGCCCAGACGGCCCAGGGGGAGGTTATCCGCATTGCGGGGCGGATCCAAGACGAGCTGATGCGCAACGGCGGGATGAACTGGGACGATGACTACCGGAAGATGCTCTACACCTTCCGGGCGTACATGTACATGGACGACCCCGACGGCGGGCAGCCTGACAGCCGTATAGAGGAGATTGTAGAGGGCCTCAAAAACGGGGACGTCCGTGACGGGCTGATCTGGTGGATCTGCAACTACTGCGCGCTGCACTGGGTGGAGGACCACCCGGAGGTTATGCCGCCGCTGGAGGCGGACTACACCCGGTAAAAGCGGCGTTTTCACCCGAAAAAACGTCTCCGGCGGGCCATTGAAAAATAGTGCTTGCCAAACGCATACAAAATTTGTTATAATACAGATCAGCCGTGACAATTCATAGCCGGTTGCTCCGGCGACCCAATGGGATGGAGACTCCGGCTGTACCATAAGAGCTGAGAAGTCGAAATTTTTGTTCCAAAAGGAGAAAGTTATCAAATGGATTATGCAAGTCTGATTATGATCGTCGCCATGGTGGCCATTATGTACTTCCTGATGATCCGCCCGGAGCAGAAGAGGAAGAAGGCCGCTGCCGAGATGCGCAGCTCCCTGAAGAAGGGCGACCAGATCACCACCATCGGAGGCATCATTGGCCGGATTGTCATGGTGACCGACAACACCATCATCATCGAGACCAGCGAGGACCGGGTCCGCATGGAGCTGACCAAGTGGGCGGTGTCCTCCGTGGGTGTCCAGTCCAGCGACGTGCCGGAGGCCCCCAAGAAGGAGAAGAAGAGCGAGGAGAACGAGGAGGAGTAAGCTGCTCCCCTGTCACCAGAGCGGCAAAGACTCCCTCTATCTTGTGATAGAGGGAGTCTTTATTTTTTGAAGGAAAGCGCCATGTACGATAGTAAAACAGCTCTATGACATCTGTCTTAGGAAGTCAAACTCCAAACCGATGATCTCCGCCATGGGCAGAGGCCTTCGGGTGCGGCCTTGGCCCGCCTCAGCCCAGAGAAAGGGGTAAAACCCCATGCCTTGGTCCAAGGTCAGCTGGGCACAGTCCTCCCGCCAATTGTCCCAGCGGTAGTCCATGTAGAAGGTATCAGTGTCCCCATGGAGGCACCAGTGGATGAGCTGCCCTAAGCCGATCTCCATATCCTCTATCTCCAAGGTATCTGGCGCGAAGTATCCCATACTGCCACCCTCCAAACAGAGAAACAGCCCGCCTAAGATGTCCTCGCCGATGACGGTCTCCCGAATGGGGCACAGCCGGTTGCGCTGGAGGAAGCTCAACTCCCCGCAGCCGTAGAGCCGAAGCCAGTTGTCGATAACGATGCCGCCGGTGTTGGATAAGATGGCCTCCAAAAGGCTATCAGGCCGCAGGGCAACGGCTGCAAAGGTTTCTTCCTTTACAGCAGAATCACTGGGAAGAACCTGCACAGACTTGGCTGATTGCTGGATATCCAGCAGAAGATTTTGGAATTTATGGTTCATGGCTGTTTTTCCCTCCTCTGCGGGGGGCTTCTCGGTTATCCTGCCACAGGGACCGAAAGCTCCACCCGATACTCCTTCAACGTATCCACCAGCACCGCCCGGTGCTCCGGGCTGATCGTACACAGGGGGAGACGAAGAATCTCCTCACAGTATCCCATGAGATGCATCGCTGTCTTTACGGGGATAGGATTCACCTCACAGAACAGCACCTCTATCAGCTTTCGCAGCTTCAGCTGTAACCGCCCTGCCTCGGCGTAGTCGTTGCGCCTGCAGGCCTCTGTCAGCTCGTGCATCTCCCGGGGAAGGACATTGGCCGCCACACTGATAACGCCGCTGCCGCCCAGCATGCAAACCGCAGCGGTGTCGTCATCGTTGCCGGACCAGATGGCAAAGCCGTCGCCGCAGAGTTCCCGGGTCTTCTGAATCTGGGCAAAGTTTCCGCTGGCCTCCTTCACACCCACAATGCGGGGATGCTTGGAGAGGGCTAAGTAGGTCTCCGGAGCCACAGTGACGCCGGTGCGGGATGGCACGTCGTAGACGATCATGGGCAGGTCAATCTTGTCGGCGATGGTGTTGTAATGGGCCACAAGGCCCGCCTGCGTGGCCTTATTGTAGAAGGGCGTCACCACTAGCACACCATCCACGCCGGCGGAGGCCGCGTCCCGGGACAGCGTCAGGGCGTTCACCGTGTTGTTGGAGCCGGTACCGGCGATCACCGGTACCCGACCGTTCACATGGCGAACGGTGTACTCAATGGTGCGCATCCGCTCGATGTAGGACATGGTAGCCGCCTCGCCGGTGGTGCCGCAGACCACAATGGCGTCAGTACCGTTCTCCAGTTGGAAAGTAAGCAGTCGGCCTAAGGACGGGTAGTCCACGGTATCCTTGGTAAAGGGCGTGATGATCGCCGCGGCGGAGCCGGTAAAGAGTGGGGCGTTCGTCATGGGAAACCTCCAAGTCTCAGATACGTCGGTTAGAAGTTAGAGTTGTGGCGCCGCCTTCGGCGACGGATACGGATTGCATCTTGGTATGATTATCGTAACATAATGGGATGAAAATAACAACTATTTTTTGCAAATCGGCACAAAAAGAGGGCGGAGGTGTTCCTCCGTCCTCTTTTGTGTGGGTGCGGGTTATTGGCGGGTGATGTAGTTCTCGGCACAGAGAAGCTCGGCCAAGAGGACCGCGCCGCCGGCGGCGCCGCGGAGGGTGTTGTGGCTAAGGCAGACAAACTTATAGTCGTACTGGGTATCCGGGCGCAGACGGCCGATGGAGACAGCCATGCCGTTCTCCAGCATCCGATCCAAGCGGGTCTGGGGACGGTCCGCCTCCTCGAAGTAGTGGAGGAACTGCCGGGGGGCGGAGGGCAGCTTCAGCTCCTGCGCCCGGCCCTGGAAGGCGGCCCAGTCGGACTTGATCTGCTCTATAGAGGGGGCCTTGCCGTCGGCAAATTTGACAAAGCAGGCGGCCATGTGGCCGTCCTGACAGGCCACACGGAAGCATTGGGCGGTGATGGCGGGACCGTCGGCCTTGACGATCTGATCGCCCTCGATGCGGCCCCAGAGCTTTAAGGGCTCCTGCTCGCTCTTCTCCTCCTCGCCGCCGATGTAGGGGATGCAGTTGTCCACCATCTCAGGCCAGCGCTCAAAGGTCTTGCCTGCGCCGGAGATGGCCTGATAGGTGCAGACCAGCGCCCGCTCGATGCCGTACTTCTTCAGCGGATGCAGGGCGGGAACATAGGACTGGAGGGAGCAGTTGGACTTCACGGCGATAAAGCCCCGCTTGGTGCCCAAACGCCGGCGCTGGGCGTCAATAATCTTGATGTGGTCGGCGTTGATCTCGGGCACCACCATGGGCACGTCCTCGGTCCAGCGGTGGGCGCTGTTGTTGGAGACCACAGGGCACTCCAGCTTGGCATACCGCTCCTCCAGAGCCCGGATCTCCTCCTTCTTCATGTCCACGGCACAGAACACAAAGTCCACCATGGAGGCCAGCTTCTCCGCGTCCGCCTCCGCGTCCAGCACCACCAAGCCCTTGGCCTCCTCGGGGATGCTGCCGCCGATGGCCCAGCGCTTGCTGACCACCTCCTCATAGGTCTTGCCGGCGCTGCGGCTGCTGGCGGCCACCGCCACCAGCTGGAACCAAGGGTGGTTCTCCATCAGGGACACAAACCGCTGCCCCACCATGCCCGTGGCGCCAATGACGCCTACGCGATACTTTTCCATTTCTCTCTTCCTCCTCATATGGATTTGCTTTCCACCCGCACCCGGCCCTTGCATTCTCCCTGCACGGCTGATATAATCAGACATCCGGGGCGGTTTTATCGGTGCCCTTATTCATACCACATTTTCATCCCGCTGTCAACAACTGTTCGTGAATATTTTACAAATGTATTTTTATAGTGGACATTTTCTCCGTCGTTGCCCACGTCGAGGGACCGGGCCACACCGGATAAAAGATAGTCTATCCTATGCCGTCTCCGCAGCATCTGTGCGGAGGCGAGATAGAATTTTGGGAGGTTTCACTTGAAAACAAAGGATTTTTACTTTGATCTGCCCCAAGAGCTCATCGCCCAGACGCCTTTGGAGCGGCGGGACGCCTCCCGTCTGATGGTGCTGGACAAGGACACCGGAGCCTGTACCCACCGCCATTTCTACGAGCTGCCCTCCCTGCTCTCTCCGGGGGACTGTCTCATCCTCAACGATTCCCGTGTCCTCCCCGCCCGGCTCTTGGGCCATCGGCTCCCCGGAGGCGGAGCCTGCGAGGTGCTGCTGCTGATCGACCGGGGAAACGGAGTGTGGGAGTGCTTGGTCCGTCCGGGGCGGAAGCTGCGGACAGGGGCCCGGCTCTCCTTCGGCAGCGGGGAACTCACCGCGGAGATCACAGGGGAGCTGGAGGGCGGCAACCGGCTGGTCCGCTTCGAGTACGAGGGGATCTTTCTGGAGGTGCTGGACCGCCTGGGGAAGATGCCCCTGCCCCCCTACATCAAGGCCGAGCTTCAGGATCGGGAGCGGTACCAGACCGTATACTCCAAGGTCACCGGCAGTGCCGCCGCCCCCACAGCCGGCCTCCACTTCACCCCGGAGCTGCTGGAGACGCTGGGGGGAGGCGGGGTGTCCATCGGAACAGTGACTCTCCATGTGGGCTTAGGTACCTTCAGGCCTGTAAAGGAGGAGACCATTACAGAGCATGACATGCACAGTGAGTACTGCGTGATCCCGACGGAGACAGCGGAGCTGATCAACCGCACCAAGGCGCAGGGCGGGCGGGTGATCTGCGTGGGAACCACCTCCTGCCGCACGGTGGAGAGCTGGGCGGCAGAGGACGGTCATATGGAGGCCAAGGCCGGGTGGACCAATATCTTCATCTACCCCGGCTACCGCTTCAAGGTGCTGGACGGACTCATCACCAACTTCCACCTGCCGGAGAGCACCCTTATCATGCTTGTCTCGGCCTTAGCAGGCCGGGAGCAGGTGCTGGCCGCCTATGAGGAGGCGGTACGGGAGCGGTACCGGTTTTTCAGCTTTGGGGACGCTATGTTTATCGGCAGCGGACTGAATACTTCCGCAGGGACCTGAGTGCACAGCAGGCGGGTTCCCCGGCCTGTTTGGCGCAAAAAAGGCCCCTCTCCGCAGGCAGGCAACTGCCGGTTGACAAAAGGAAAGCGGCGGATGGTTGTCAAAACCGGGCCGTTTGGGTATGCTGAGGGCACAACAGATCAGGAGGTGTCCACTATGACATTGGGGCAGCGCATTCAGGAGCTTCGGAAGGGGCTGGATCTCTCTCAAGAGGAGCTGGGAGAGAAGATGGGGATCTCCCGTCAGGCCATCAGCAAGTGGGAGGCGGACCAGACCATCCCGGACTTGGACAAACTCATTGCCCTCAGCAGGCTGTTTGGCCTCACCATCGGTCAACTGCTTGGGGTGGAGCAGCCGCTTCCCCCGCCTGCCGCCCCCAAGAGCTCCCGGCGGCTGCGGCTCCTGCTGGCGGGAATGGGGACGCTGGTGCTGGCGCTGACAGTGGCCGTAGCGGTGCTGGGTGTCCAAGTGTGGAACATGAAGCGCCAGTCCAGCATAGACGATCTTCTATACATCTACCTCAGCGGCCAAGACCTGTTTCAGAGGGCGGAATGTACCTACAGTAACATTGCCATGGACTTCCTCCCCACCAAGGGGACAGAGGATCTGACGCTGGACTTCACCTTGGAGCCGGTGAAGCAGCTCAAGGACTGGACAGTAATCGGCCTCACCGCCGAGATCACCGGAGAAAACCCGCCTTGGTGGCTGGACCCGGAAGGCCAGCCCACAGACAGCACGACATGGCAGCGCACCGAGGAGCTGCCGGTCTCCCGAGGCCATGCCAGTCTGACGCTGCCCAGCTACGGCGGGGAGTCGGTATCGGTCCGGGTCACCCTCCAAAAAAAGGGAGGCGGCCAGATCATCGAATTTCTCGACCCGGTTTTTACCCTGTCTCCCGAGACCGACGCCTCCGGCGCCGTGACAGGTCTGCTGGTGACGGAGAACGCCGCGCCCGCCGCGGCAATCCCTCGGTTCTTCTTCTCTCTCCTGCCGGACCTCCAGTTTGAACCCTGATACAAAAAAGAGCGAACCGCTTTGCGGTTCGCTCTTTTATATCGACACCTCTCTATATTTTCCTGCCTACCACAGCATCCCCACCGCCACGCCTAACAGCGCGCCCATGAGGACCTGAAAGGGGGTGTGGCCCATGATAATCTTCAGATCCTCCGCCAGCTCCTCCGCCGTCAGCAGCTCCACACGGCTGAGGAGCTGGTTCACCAGCCGGGCCGTGTCCCCGGCGCTGCGGCGGACATTACAGGCGTCGTACATCACCACCAGCGAGAACACCACACACACGCCAAAAAGAGGGCTGGTCAGCCCGCTGAACCGCCCCACAGCGGTGGTACAGCCCATCACGCAGGCGGAGTGACTGCTGGGCATCCCGCCGCTGGACACCAGCCGGGCGGGGCGGAGCCTCCGCTCCAGCAGCAGCTCCAGCAGGGCCTTGGCCACCTGCGCAAGCAGCCAAGCAGCCACGGCGCAGTCAATAACCGGGTTTCCGGTGATTCTCATAGGCTCACTTCATCCTCTCCGCCATACGGTCGGCCAGATCCAGCAGAAAGCCGCTGCCCGGATAGGGGGCCACCGCAGCCTTGGCTCGTCGGGTACAGGCCGCCACAGCGGCGTCACAGCCCTCTAACCCCAAGATATCCACAAAGGTGGTCTTCCCCTCCGCCCGGTCCGAACCGATGGGCTTGCCAAACTCCCCCTCCTCAGCGATCACATCCAGCATATCATCCCGAATTTGGAACCCAAGGCCCAGCTCACCGGCGTAGATTCCCGCCGCGGTGAAATCCAAGGCCGACGCACCGGCGGCAATACAGCCCAGCTCCGCCGCCCCCCGGATCATGGCCCCGGTTTTCAGCTGGCACATCTGGCGAAGGCGGGCCTCCTGACTGGTAATCCCGGCAATTACACCGGCTGTCTCCACCCCGTCCTCCGCGCCGCCCAAGGTGTCCAGCACCTGACCGGCCACCATGCCGTCGGCCCCGGCGGCCCGGGCCAAGACCATCACTGCGTCAATCCTCTGCTCTGCGGAGAGGTCCGGGGCTTGGGCGATCAGGGTGAAGGCCTCCGGCTGGAGGGCATCCCCGGCCAAGACGGCCAAGGTCTCGTCAAACTTCTTGTGGCAGGTGGGCTTCCCCCGGCGGAAATTGTCGTTGTCCATACAGGGGAGGTCGTCGTGGATCAGGGAGTAGGTGTGAACCAGCTCCAGCGCACAGCCCAAGGGAACCGCCCGGTGCCAGTCACCGCCGAAGAGCTGGGCAAAGGCGCAGCTCAGTACCGGACGCAGACGCTTGCCTCCGGCCAAGAGACTGTAGCGCATAGCCTCCTGTAACTTTCGATAGGGCGCTTTTGTGAGAAACAGCCCCTGTAAAAACCCCTCAATCTCCGTCAGATAGGTCTGATAGGTCTCCTCGTACATATCCTCTCCCCTTTCCCGCCTGCCGATTCCCGGCAGATTCTGTCTCTACTTCTGCGCCGTCCCCTTCGCCGGGGACGGCGGTACCATCGCCCGCAGGGCCTCGTCAAACGCCGGCAAAACCCGGCGCAGGCGCAGGAGCCTCCCATCTGTCCCCACAAAGCAGTGACGGGAGGTGCCGGTGAGCACGGTCTCCCCATCGGAGCACCGGCGCATCTGGTAGGACACCACCAGATGGACCCCCCGGTACTCCAGCACCTCTGCGGTGATCTCCACCTCGTCCCGGAAGGTGGTCGGGTGCTTATACTCGCAGTGCAGGCCGATCACCGGGGATCCCACACCCAAGGACTCCAGCCGGTCATAGCCCCAGCCCATCTCCTCCAGCATGGCCACCCGGGCCTCCTCCATCCAGCGGATGTAGTTGGAGTGGTGGGTAATGCCCATCTTATCGGTCTCATAGTACTGTACCGTGTGGCGATAGGGCATCATGGGGTCACTCCTCCCCGGCGAAGGGCAGCTCAACGGGGGCGCCCTCCGGACCCTTCTGGAGCTTCACCACCTGCTGCTCCGCCTCACTGAGCATGGTATTGCACACGGCCACCAGCCCCGTCCCCTCCTGAAACAGGGACAGGGAGTCGCTGAGGGGGGCGTCCCCCTTCTCCAGCAGGGCCACAATCTCCTCCAAACGGGCAATATTCTCCTCAAAGGACCTCTTATTCTCACTTTTTTTCACAGCGTTCTTACCTCCTCTACCCGGCAGTCGATAGCGCCGTCCCCCATAGTGACCGTGAGCTTGTCCCCCGCCGATACGTCGGCGGCGGAGCGGAGGACGCTGCCGTCCTCCCGCTGGGGCATGGCGTAGCCCCGGCCCAGCACCGCCAAGGGGCTCATGGCGTCCAAGGCGGCGGAGAGGGCTCCCAAGCGGCGCTTGGGCTCACTCAAAATCGCCCCGCCCCGATCCGCCAAAGCCCGCTGAACGTAGTCCAAGATCATCCGCTTCTCCTGCAAAAAGGCCATGGGATCCCGCAGGACCCGCTTCTCCGACAGGGCGGTAAGCCGGGTGCGGAGGAGGCCCAGACGCCGCTCCTCCCCCTGCACCATACGTCCTTGGGCGGAGAGCAGACGTTCTCGCAGCTCCTCTTGGTCCGGCACGGCGATCTCCGCCGCGTGAGAGGGGGTAGCCGCCCGGACATCCGCCACGAAGTCGGCAATGGTCACATCCGGCTCGTGGCCCACAGCGGAGATGATCGGGATTTCGGACTCATAGATAGCCCGGGCCACCCGCTCGTCGTTGAAGGCCCACAGGTCCTCAATGGATCCGCCCCCCCGGCCGGTGATGATCACGTCCCCCACCTGGTAGCGGTTGGCGTAACGGATGGCCCCCACGATCTCCGGCGGGGCCTCCGGCCCCTGGACCCGGACGGGGAGCAGCAGCACCTTGGCCAAGGGGTAGCGCCGGCGGAGAATGCGGATCATATCGTGGACGGCGGCGCCGGCGGCACTGGTGATAATGGCGATGCGCTGGGGGTACTTCGGCAGGGGCTTCTTGTGGGCACTGTCGAAAAGACCCTCCCGGTAGAGCTTCTCCTTGAGCTGCTCGAAGGCAATATGCAGGTCCCCCACCCCGTCGGCGGTGAGATCACTGCAATAGAGCTGGTAGACCCCGTCCCGGGGAAACACCGTAATCCGGCCGAAGGCGATGACCTTCATGCCGTTCTCCGGCCGAAAGCGCAGGCGGAGGGCCTGCCCCTTGAATATGACGCAGCGGATGGCCCCCTCCGCGTCCTTCAGCGTGAAGTAGTGGTGGCCGGAGGGATAGAGCTTGTAGTTGGAGATCTCCCCCCGGAGGAAGATCTCCCCCAGCTGGGGCTCCCTGTCCAGCATGGACTTGATCAGCTGGTTTACCTCCGATACGGAGTAGATATGCCGCTCCATAAAGCCTGTCCCCCTCTCGATACCCTAAGAAAAAAGAGCGCACCATGTACGCTCCGCAGGCCCCGAAACCCTCGCCGAGTTTGCGCCGACTGCGCAAATACCATCGTACTGCTTTACCCAGTACGACCCCGCCAGCACAGCTGTCGGGGTCTGCGCTGAAAATGAACCGGCGGCACATTTTCTCAACACTGCGGCAAGCCGCGCTGGGCTTGGTCCCCTCTCCGCTTAGAAAGGCGGTGCCTTCTCTAAGTGGATTTGATTTCTTCCTTGGCGAAGGTGCCAAGAAGTCCGTTGACGAACTTGACCACCTCGTCGCTCTCGTACTTCTTGCACAGCTCCACCGCCTCGTTGATCGCCACGCCGGTGGGGATATCCTCCATGTAGAGCATCTCATACATAGCCACCCGCATGATGGCCGTGGCCACCAAGGGCATTCGGGCGAAGCGCCAGCCCTTGGCGTACTTCTCAATATAGCTGTCCAGCTCAAAAGCGTGCTGGTCCACGCCTGTGACCAAGCGGGTGATATACTCCCGCTGCTTGCCCTTGGGCGTCTCTTGGTACACCTCGTCCTCACCGGCCAGGGAGGCAAAATTCTCCGCCGACAGGTGGCGCTCCAGCACCTCATCCGCCGGCACACCGGCGAAGCTGAGCTCGTAGGACAGATGGACGGCAATCTCTCTGGCAGTGCTTCTGACCATACCTCTTACCTATGTTTCCTTTATCTTTTGTCGTCTCTCTGCGGAATGGTCACTTGGCAAAGCTAACGCCGCCCACGTGCACGTTGACCTCCTGCACGCCGAAGCCGGCCATGGCCTCCATGGAGGAGACCACCGCGTTCTGCACCTTCTCGGCCACCTCGGGGATGGGCTGGCCGTAGTTGACCATCAGGTAGATATCCACCACGGTCTTCTCCTCGCCGATGGTGATCTTCACCCCCCGGGAGGCCCCCTTCTTGCCGGCGTTCATCAGCCCGGCCACCCCGTCGATCTCGGCGGCGGCGGAGGCGGCGATGGCGCTGAGTACCTCCTCGGAGATATGGATGGCGCCCATCTCCTCCGGATGGACCACGTAGTCCTTGCTGCTCTCATTCATAGCGGCGACGCTCCTTTTTCATGAAATCGGCATCCCCCGGCCCCCGGAGGATTTTACCCGTCAATTTTTTGGTAGTATACCATACCCGCCGGAAAATAGCAAGGGAAGGACGGAAGAAATCAAAGAAAATGAATTTCTCCCGCCCATCCCTTCCCCGGCCGTATATCGGAAAATACTCCGTGGATCACGCTGGACTTGGACCTCTTAGGGGAGAGGTCCCCTCCCCGTCCCCTCAAAAAGTCCCCGCATTTCCTGTATCACTCCGCCTCCAATATTGTGATCTGTCCGGCGGTATAATCGGTCTCATTGAGCACAATGTCCGTGATCCGGGCCACATCGGCGGCCTCCAGCCCCGTCTCGCCCGCGGGGGAGACCACCACACTGATGCTGCTGTCCCCCATAAAGGCCACACACTGGGGGTAGCCCTTGGCGGTGACCAAATTCTCAATCTGGGCCTCGGCCACGGCGTAGCCGGCCAGCACTTGGATGGCGGCCGCGGCCTCGTTGGCTACCTCCTTGTCGGCGCTCTCGCTCTCCGCCGCCTCCCGGAGCAGGGCGATGGCGTTGTCACGGGCCTGCTGACGGGTGAGGCGGGCGGTGGCGAAGTAGTCGCCGGATGTACTGGCGCTGTCGCCCTCGGTGTCTATGTTCTCCCCCTCTGTTCCCGTCTCGCCGCCGTTGTCACCGCTGACTAAGGTGGACTGCCCCAGCACCTTCCCGGACTGGTCCGCCGCCGGATCAGCCACGCTGCTGGCGTACTTCCAGTTGAGGTACACCGCCCCGCAGACGAACAAGAGTACGGTGGCCGCTACGATATTCCGCTTCCAAATCTGTTTCATTGCTGCTTCCTCCCTATGATTGCCATTTCACCACTGAAATCTTATCGGAACCGAGGCCCGTCAGCGCGGACACCGCCTCGATAACCGCCAATCGGACCGCCGGGTCCCCCCCGCCCTGACACACCACCAGCGCCCCGCGGAACTGGGGGTAGGTCTCGTGAAGGACCACCACGCTCTCGCCGCTGCCGCTCTTGGAGACCACCACGGTGGAGGCGCTGCGGCTGTAGTCCTCCGGCGCGGCGGGCGTGCCGCTGTAGTTGAGACTGGCATCCTGCGCCAGGGCCTTGGAGCTCCCTTGGTCCAGCGTCAGCATCAGCCGCAGCTCCCCCACGCCCTGCATCTTGCCCAAGATGTCCTCCATCTCCTGCTGGAGCTGCAGAATCTCCTGCCGCTCTGACGCCGGCACCGCCGACGGTGCCTCAATCCCCGGCGCCGCCTGGTCCTTGGAGGGCCACGCCAAGCAGACGATCCCGGCCAGCAGGACAATCATCACGTACTTATATTTTGACAGCAGCGCCAGCGCCCCCGGCGCCGTCCGCTTTCCCTCTACTTCTCTTGCCATAATTGGTTTTCCTCCCCGATTTTCAGCTCCCTCTCCAGCCACTGGCTCAGTCCGGCGTGGTAGGGAATGGTCATCTCCACGGCCTTGGGCAGGGGCACACCGTCCTCCACGCCTACCGCCACGGTAACGCCGCAGGGGACACCTAACTCCTCCGCCTTGTCCGATATATATGCGGCTGCCTCCTCGGCTATGAGCGCGGAGAGTGTCTCCTCCTGCCTCTGCTCAAAATTTTCCTCTAAAGCCTCCGCCTCCTCCGCGTACTGGGAGAAGGAGAAGGCCGGCACCTCCCCCACAAGGCCCAGCAGGGGCCGGACCATCACCAAAATCAGCAATACCCCGCCGCTGAGGCGCAGCACCCGCCGCACCCCCTCCTGCGTCACCAGCGTCTCCGCCAAAGAGAGGAGGAAGGAGGTCACCGTCACCCCCAAAAGCCACATGCGCACCGCGTCCATCATGGAATCACCACCATCAGTGAGGAGATCAGGGAGATCAGCAGCAGCAGCGCACAGCTGCCCACCGCCCCCAGCAGCAGCCCAAAGGCCCCGCCCAGACCGTCAATCAGCTTCACCACATTCCGGGAACCCACCGTTCCGGCGACCAGCGCCGCCGCCTTGTAGAGGAGGTACTGCACCGCGATCTGCAAAAAGGGCAGCACGCAGGCGGCCAGCACCACCAGCACGCCAAAGACGCCAATGGTGTTTTTCAGCACCCCCGCACCGGCCATCACCGTGTCCGCCGCACCGGAGACGATATTCCCCACCACCGGCACCGCCGCGGCAATGGCCTTCTTCACCACCTTCGCCGCCGCGCCGTCCGCCGTACCGCTCACCGCCCCAGCAATGGAGAGGTAGAGGGTAAAAACCATCACAATGCCGCTGAGTGTCCAAGTGACCACCTTCTTGATGGCCTCAGCCACCGCGTCCAGCCGCCCATCCCGAAGCATACTGCCGGCGCACAGGGCCGCTATGTACAGCTGAATCAGCGGCAGCACCAAGCGGTCGATGGCGGTAAGGAGGATATCGCAGAAGAACATGGTGGCCATCTGCCGCACTGCCGCGCTGCCCACCATCCCCATGGAGGCGGTGGCCGCGGCGATGGTGGGCAAAAGCACCTTGGAGAACTGGTCCAGCTCCAGTACTGTCCTCTGCCCCAGCCCCATCAGGTGGGTAAAGTTGCCCGCCGCCACCATAGCCACCGCTGCCGCTGCCGCCAAGTCCAGACAGGAGAACCCCTCCCGGCCCTTTACCCCCGCCAGCATCGTCTCCGCCAAGCCGCAGAGCACCACCACCAGCAGCAGCGACACCACCCCTTTCAGCCCCTTCCGCAGGAGCTGGAGGAAGCTGTCCTGGATCAAGGCCGCCAGATTCCGGCTCCCCTGCTCCCAGCCCTCCGCCGCGCCGATCTCCGCCGCCGAGGGCGGGACGCTGTCCAAAAGCTCCCCCGGCAGCTCCACAGCCCAAGCCTGTCCCATGCAGAGCCACACCAGAAGAAGCACACAAAGCCCCCGCCTCATCCCCATCCCCCCAGTTGTGTCAGAATCCCCAAGGCTTGGGAGAACAGGGGCTCCGCGGTCAAAAGGGCGCAGAACACACCGGCCATGTCCACCAAGGAGGCCAAGGCCCCCTGTCCGCTGTCCTTGCACACGTCGGCGCCCAGCCGGGTCACCAAGGAGATGGCGATGATCTTCAAAATCGGCGCAAACAGCGCCCCATCCAGCCCGGATTGCTGCCAGACGGCGGCAAAGATGGCTTGGACCTCCTCATAGAAGGAGAGGGCGAAGAGCATCACCACCGTCACCGCCCCCAGCGTCAGAAGCAGCGCCAGCTCCGGCGTATCCCTTTGCAGCAGCAGCGCCGTCAGGGATACCACAATACAGATCACCGCGGTCTTAGCTATCAGTTCCATAAGCGTATCATAACTTCCCGTAAAATTTTGGTCTTTCCCGTCAGCTTCCCTTCAGCCGCAGGGAACCCAACGAAACGGGCTTCAACCGAGGATTAAAACTGAAATAGGGTCTTAATCAGCGAAAACAGATTGCTGATCTCCTGTACCAGAATCATCAACACCACCACAAGCCCGGCCAAGGTGGTCATCAGCGCCTGCTCCTCCCGTCCCGAGCGGATCAGCAGCTGATTCAGCACCGCCACAATGATGCCAATAGCCGCAATCTTAAATACCAGATCAATATCCATATCACAGCAGTACCACAATTACCAGCAGCGCGCCGGAGAGGCACAGTGCGGTCACCAGCCGTCCCCGCTCCCCTTGCTGCCGCCGTCCCTCTTGGACGGCGCGGTACACTTCCTCCCTTGTCAAATGTAGCAGATCCTCCCGCTCCCCCGCCGTCAGGGCCAGCGCCGCCGGGGCCATCAGCGTCCCATAGGGCTCAGGCAGCAGCGCCAGCGCCGCCTCCCACACCGCTTCAAAGGGCCGCCGCGCCTGAAGCCCCGCCTCCACCGCCCTCCAGAAGGAGGCCGTAAGCACCGCCTCCTCCCGACACCGCGCCACCAGCTCCGGCAGGGGCCGTCGCAGCCGATAAATCCCTTGATGCAGCCGATCCAGCGCCCGACAGAGCTCCTCCCCCGCCGCAATCCCCTCCCCCTGCCGCCGCAGCAGCGCCTGCCGCAGCGCCAGCGCAGAGAGGAGGAGAAGAAAAGCGCCAATAAGCTTCATGAAACCACCCTCTCCTCATTCCTAACCCGTCTCCACCCGGTACCTTCTCCCGCCCTCCACCCGCTCAATGGTGACAGTCCTCTGGAAGATGCCCAGCTCCATCATGGAGGATAGGAGCGGGCGGCGGCGGAGGTCGTCGGGGGTGCGGGCATGGACGGTGGCCAGAAGGGCTGTGCCGGTGTGGGAGGCCCGCTCCATCGCCTCTACGTCCGCGGGGAGGGCCACCTCATCCACGGCGATGACCTGCGGGTTCATGGCCCGCAGCAGGGCCGGGATGGCCAAGGCCTTGGGGCAGGCATCCATTACGTCGGTGTGGCGGCCCACTTGGAGCTGAGGCGTGCCCCGGTACATGGCCGCGATCTCCCCCCGCTCGTCGGCCAGGGCCACCCGCAGGCCTATGCGGTCGGAGAGCAGGCGGATCAGGTCCCGCAGGAGGGTGGTCTTGCCCTCCCCCGGCGGTCCTAAGATCAGGGTGCTGCAGGGCCGGCCGTCCTCCGTCAGCTGCTTCAGCAGGGGCAGGGCAACCCCGACCTGCTCCCGGGGAATCCGGATGGAGAGAGAGGAAAAGGCGGTGAGCGTCCGCACCTCCCCGTCCTCCACCACCGCGCTGCCGCACAGGCCCACCCGGAAGCCCCCCCTTGCGGTGAGGTAGCCCTGACGCAGGGTCTCGGCAGCGGTATAGCGGGAGTAACCCGTCACCACATCCAGCACCTGCTCCAGGTCCCACGGGGAGACAGCCCGTTTTCCCGCCGGACGCTCCCCTGAGGGCGTGGCGCAGGTGAGCGGGGAGCCTGTCCGCAGCCTGAGCTCCTCTGCTGTCCCCTGCACCGGCACCGGCAGAGCCAGTGCCTCGGCACGCAGCCCCTCCGGCAGCAGCGCGCAGGCCTCCCGGTAGCGGCCAACGGCATAAGTGTCCATGGTCATGCCCCCTTGTCCCATTTGTTCTGCTCCTACTCTATGAGGGGTTGTCCGGCAGTATGACGGGTTTTCTGAGAAGATGCCCTTATCTATCGGTACATCTTCTTAGAGGGGACGCCGCACAGCACTCTGCACGGCGTCCCCTTTATCATTTCTGTCCCTTGATTACTTGGTTCATCTCCAGAACAGCGGCCTCGATGGCCGCGTCCACGGCGGCGTCATTGATATCAAAGCCCTTGGACTGCAAAAAAGACTGTACGTAGGACTTCCGCCCCGGACCATCGGTCTGCTTCTGGACCTGCTCCGCGGCCTTGACGGCTATGTTGACCCAGCGCAGCAGCTCCTCCCGCTCCTTCTCCGTGGTGTGCCGGCGGAGCCAAGGTATGACATAGTAGGCGATCAGCGCCGCCGCCAGCGCGATGACGGAATTGATAATAGGGGTAAGATCAATCATAGATACCTCACACTCTCCCGACCCGGCAGGCCCTGCCCTGTTGCACTATATGCTTGCCGGCGGAAATTTGACAAAGCGGACGGTATGTGCTATGATACCCCATCAATGAGAATTTGTACTGCCATCACGAGAGGAGAAAATAGATGAATATAGAGCTTTTACACTGCCACGGAAAGGATATTGCAGTCATTTCCAGTGACGAAACCATGATTACAGACGTACAGTCCGCCCTTGATCTGGCCATGACGGTTAAGTACGAGACCGGGGCCACGCGGCTGGTCCTGAGCAAGGGGCTGTTTGACGAGACGTTCTTCATTCTCAGCACCGGCTTGGCCGGGGAGATCCTCCAGAAGTGGATCAACTACCACATCAAGGTCGCCATCTACGGCGACTTCTCCCACTATACCAGCAAACCCCTGCACGATTTTATCTATGAGTCCAACCAAGGGACAAACTTCTTCTTCACCGCCTCCCAAGAGGAGGCCGTCGAAAAATTGTCCCAAGTTCCCTGACATTTTTACAGGTTCCAGTTGGTCGGACCGGTGTCCGGCGGCATAAAAAAGCTGTGCGCAGAGCGCACAGCTTTTTGCTTGATCCTACCGGCCGCAGCCGCAGCCGGGCTTGGTGTCGCTGCCACAGCAGCAGCAGGGGTCCACCGTGTTGGGCGGGAAGAACTCGCCCACGGGGAAGGCGATGGTGCTGAAGAGCTCGCAGGGGTCCTCGTAGGTGCAGCTGTTGACGCTGCCACCGCCGGTGCACTCCTTGTTGGGCAGGCAGTAATCCAGCACGGGAATCAGCAGCTGGCTGTCCCGCTCCAAGCGGACGATAGAGAACTGGCCCAAGGTGATAAAGACCCGACGGCAGTCGTCGCCCATGGTGAGATCGCAGTTAAAGCACTGGCACACGCAGGGCGGAAGCTCGCAGATATCACAGTCACAGCAGCGGCTGTCGCAGCACTCCAGGAGCTTGGCATCCAAGATCATGGGGTCCACAGCCTCCACAACGGCGATGGGCATGTTGCTCTGCTCCAAGAGCTGGCGGTCCAAGCCGTCCACGCGGACCTTGGAGGAGAAAATTTTGGCGCTGCCCTCGCTGCCGAAGAGGATCACCCGCTTGTCAAAGACGCACAGGCCCTCTACCTCCACCGGCCGTGGGCACCCCACATAGGCGCACAGGGTCACCCGGTAGAAGAAGCGCATATCCACGGTGAAGAAGCCCCGGTTGAAGGCCACAGGCTCCACGTCGATAAAGGTGTAAAGCAGTTCCGCCTTATCCCCCTTGACGTTCATGGCGCGGTTGAGCACCTCCTGCCCCGCCGCCGTGGGATAGAAGCGCAGATCCTCGATGCAGTCCTTGTCGCGGCAGGAGTCGTAGATCTTCTTGGTATGGATGCAAACAGCCTCTTTATAGTCAGCGCATTTGCTGATGGGGCCGGGTAAAATCTTATCGGCCATGGGAAAACCTCCTATTAAGTACTTGTTGAAAGATGTGCTCTTTCATTCCAGTGTATGCCTTCAAACGATAAGGGTGAAAACTCCCTCTGTACAAAAAAGGCCAAAAGCGGTATACTATACTTATGTTTTTCCATCCACATCTCAAAAGGAGGGACCCCTATGCCCCAATTTGGCGGTTTTATCAGCGACAAGCTGGAAATCAAATTTCTGATCCTCTACATCGCCGCCCGCCTCTCCGAGAGCGTCCCCTTTGAGGCGCTTCAGGAGCTCTCCATGTGCGACGAGGGGGTGGACTACTTCGACTTCTCCCAGTGTATGGCCGACTTGGTACGCACGGAACACCTGCGTCTCACTGAGGGGCGCTACGCCATCACTGATAAGGGCCGATCCAACAGCGCCGCCACCGAGGACAGCCTCCCCTACTCCGTGCGGATGCAGGCGGAGAAGAACATCGCCGTCTATAACCAGCACCTGCGCCGGAACGCCCTGATTGGGGCTGAGATCACCCAGCGCCCCTCGGGGAGCTATACCGTGACCCTCTCCCTCAGCGACGAGCAGGAGAGCGTGATGAAGCTGGAGCTGCTGGTAACAAAGGAGGCCATGGCCAAGGAGCTGCAAAAGCGGTTCCGCAAGGACGCGGAGACCCTGTACTCCAAAATTATCAGCGCATTATACGAGTTTGATTGAAAACAGAAAGCAGGGACCGGAGCAAAGCTCCGGTCCCTGCTTTCTGTTTTCTGCTACTTGATCACCACATTCTCCTCCCCATAGACCTCCTTCAGCTCCCGCACCAAGGAGGCGTGGAGGAGGCAGGCGGCGCCCAAGAGGCGTCCGGAGTCGGTGAGGCGAATCTTCACCGGGGTCTGACCGGGGAACATCTGCAGCAGAAGCTGCAGGTAGCGGAACTCCCGGCCCGACTCGCTCTTCAGGCGTAGATACACTGTCTCACCGGCCACCGGAGGGCGGCGGTCGCCCCCCTCCCCCGGCAGAGCCGCGGCGTTGGGGTCCTCACTGAGGGGGCCGGCGCTGTCGCAGAGGAGCTGTACCGCCTTCTCGTCCCGGACAGAGAGCTTCCCCCGGACCACCACACTCTGGTTGGTCTGGAGATAGGCCCCGCAGGTCTGGAGGGTTCGGCTGAAGCACAGCAGCTCAATGGAGGAGGTGTCGTCCTCCACGGTGACATAGGCCATGAGGGTGTTATTTTTGGTGGTCTTGGTCTTGCTGGCGGTGATCACACCGGCAATTGTCACCCTCTGTCCGTCCTGAAATTGCTGTGGCCCCTCCTCCCGGGCGAAGTCCTCGTGGATGCGGACAATGGGCACCGCCCCGATCCTCCGGGCCGCCGCGCGGTAGGCGTCCATGGGGTGGCCGGAGAGATAGAGGCCGGTGGTCTCCTTCTCCATGGTCATCCGCTCCCCCGCCGTGTACTCGGGGATGTCCGGCAGGGGGATTTCCGTATGTCTCGGCTCCCCGGAGAGGCCGAAGAAGTCCATCTGCCCCTCCAGATTCTGCCGCCGGCTGTCACTGATGCTGTCCAGCACCCGCTCGTGGACGGCAATAAGCTGGGACCGGCGGGCGCCCAAGCTGTCGAAGGCCCCGGCGCGGATCAGATTCTCCACCGCCCGCTTGTTCATGTCCGCCCCGCTGAGGCGCTGGCAGAAGTCCTGAAAGCTGAGGAAGGGCCCGTTCTCCTCCCGCTCCCTCATCACCGACTGGATGAAGCTGCGGCCGATGTTCTTAATGGCCACCAGCCCGAAGCGGATGCCCTCCTCCTCCACGGTGAAGCTGTCCGAGGAGCGGTTCACATCTGGGGGCAGCAGGGCGATGTTCCACTCCTTGCACTCGGCGATGTACTCGCCCACCCTGTCGGAGTTGTCCAGCACACTGGTCAACAGGGCCGCCATGTACTCCCGGGGGTGGTGGACCTTGAACCAAGCGGTCTGATAGGCCACGATGGCGTAGCTCACCGCGTGGGCTTTGTTGAAGGCGTAGTTGGCGAAGTCATAGATCTCGCTGTAGATGGCCTGTGCCACGCCCTCTGGGATGCCGTTGGCCACGCAGCCGGTGATCCCCCGGTCCGCATCCCCGTGGAGGAAGGCCGCATGTTCCCGCTCCAAATCCTTGGCCTTCTTCTTGCTCATGGCCCGGCGCACCATGTCCGCCTGCCCCAAGGAGTACCCCGCCAGCTGCTGGAAAATCTGCATCACCTGCTCCTGATAAACGATGCAGCCGTAAGTGATGGATAAAATCGGCTCCAGCGACGGGTGCTTATAGGTCACCAGCTTGGGGTCGTGCTTGCAGGCGATGAACCGGGGGATGGATTCCATAGGCCCCGGCCGGTACAGTGCCACGATAGCGGTTAAATCCTCAATGGACTGGGGCTTGAGGCCCACACAGACCCCGGTCATCCCCGCCGACTCCATCTGGAACACGCCGCTGGTCTTCCCCGCCGTCAGCATCTCGAACACGGCGCTGTCATCCTCGGGGATATCCTTCAGATTGAAGTCCGGCTCCCGCCGGCGGAGCATCTGCACCGCGTCCTCCAGCACCGTCAGGTTTCTGAGAGCCAAAAAGTCCATCTTGAGAAGCCCCAGCTCCTCCAGCGTCACCATGGTGTACTGACAGACCACGGTGTCGTCGTTGGTGGCCAAGGGCACATAGTTCACCACCGGCTCCTTGGTGATCACCACGCCGGCGGCGTGTGTGGAGGCGTGCCGGGGCATCCCCTCCAAGGACTGGGCGGTGTCGATGAGCTTTTTGATCTGGGGGTCGCCGTCGTACATGTCCTTCAGGGGCTTGGACAGCCGCAGGGCCTCCGCCAAGGAGATGTGCAGGTTGTTGGGCCCGCTGGGCACCTGCTTGGCCACCACATCCACGTCGGCGTAGGGCATATTCAGCACCCGACCCACGTCCCGGATGGCCCCCCGGGCGGCCATGGTGCCGAAGGTGACAATGTGGGCCACGTGATCCGCGCCGTACTTGCGCTGAACGTAGTCAAAGACCTCGTCCCGCCGGGTGTCGCCGAAGTCCATGTCAATATCCGGCATACTCACCCGCTCCGGGTTCAAAAACCGCTCGAAGTACAGCCCGTACTGCATGGGGTCCACATCGGTGATAGATAGGCAGTAGGAGACGATGCTCCCCGCCGCGCTGCCCCGCCCGGGCCCCACGGGGATATCCACGTCCCGGGCATAGTTCACAAAGTCCGCGACAATCAAAAAATAGTCGGTAAACCCCATCCGCTCTATCATGTTCAGCTCATAGTCCAGCTGTACCCGATACTCCGGGTGGGCCTCCCCATACCGCCGCTGAAACCCCGCCTCACAGAGCTTTTTTAGATAGGAGAAGGCCTCCGTCTCCCCCTCCGGCAGGGGGAACTGGGGCAGGTGATACTTGCCGAAGGTGAAGGTGAGCTCACATAGATCGGCAATCCGCTGGGTATTCTCCACCGCCTCCGGGTAGCCGTCAAAAAGGCTCTCCATCTCCTCGGTGGACCGGACATAGAAGTTCCGCGGCTCATAGCGCATCCGGTTCTCATCGTCCACAGTCTTCCCCGTCTGGATACACAGCAGCACGTCGTGGCTCTCCGCATCCTCCTTGCTCAGGTAGTGGCAGTCGTTGGTACACACCAAGGGGATGCCCGTCTCCTCATGGAGGCGCAGCAACGCCCGGTTTACCTCCCGCTGCTCCCGAATGCCGTGATTTTGCAGCTCCAAGTAGAAGCTCCCCTCCCCGAAGAGCGCCTGCATCTCCAGGGCGTACTCCTTGGCGCTGTCGAAGCCTTGGTTCAAGATCCGCTTGGGAATCTCCCCGGCGAGACAGGCCGACAGGGCGATAAGCCCCCCGCAGTGCTTCCGCAGCAGCTCCATGTCAATCCGGGGCTTGATGTAGAACCCCTCGGTGTACCCCTTGCTCACCAAGTAGCTCAGATTCCGATAGCCCTCCTCATTTTTGCACAGCAGCACCAAGTGCCGGCTGGAGGCATCAAACTCGTGTATCTTATCCAAGCGGGACCGCCCGGGGGGCGTCATATAGACCTCGCAGCCAATAATGGGCTTAATTCCCTCGGCCACACAGGCCCGGTAGAAATCAATAACCCCGTACATACACCCGTGGTCCGTAATCGCCACCGCTGTCTGCCCCAGCTCCTTGACCCGCTTCACCAGCCCTTTAATCCGGCAAGCCCCATCAAGAAGGCTGTACTCCGTATGTACATGGAGGTGGACGAAAGACATAGAAAGCCCCCCTTTCAAATTAGGAATTAGGAATGATTGAAATGAAAAAACAGAAAAGTATCCTTGTCTTAAATAAAAACAAAGATGAATCAAAAGAATGACAGAACGAAAGGATCACAGCGCACATTATAAATCATCCGGCGCATCCGGAAACCTTCATTCCGCATTCCCCATTTCCCCGCTCTCCGCAATCATTTCCTCCAAAATCTCCGCCGCCGCCGCAATATACACCGAGCAGGAGCGCTTCACCTCCAGCCGCTTGGCTGTGGGGCTGGCCTCCGTATTCACCGGCAGATCACGGATGTCACGGCAGCAGAGGGCCGGGAAGCGCTCTAAGAAGCGGCGCTCAAACTCCATCATCTTCTTGGAGACGAAGGACTTGGCCTTCATGTCCCGGATCTCCACATGGGGATAGAGAATCCCCAATATCACCCCCGCGCCGCTGACCGCTCCGCAGATCTCCCCGCAGCGGAAGCCGCCGCCGAAGGTACCGCAGACCTTCATACCCATCTCCTCGCTGAGTCCGGTGATGTCCGAGAAGGCGCAGACAATCGCCTGGCCGCAGTTGGCCCCGTTATCGTGGAGCGCCACCGCCCTCTGTGCACGATCCATAGTAGTTCCTCCTGTTCCGCCCCGGTTCTCTCCGGGACTTCGTCACTTTTTATCTAAGATATTGACAGATATCAATTCATTTCACCCAGAGGCACTCGCCGCCCTGAAAGACAGCGGCATAGGGACACCCCAAAACCCGGCGCCGCAGGTAGCACACCAGCTGCGCCTCCCCGGTGAAACGGGAGAGCTGGTAGGGGTAGAGGGGGTCATACTTCTCCAACAGCCAGATCTCCTCCCCCGAGGAAATCGCCACAGCGGTGTGGAAGTTCTGAATCTCTCCGCCATCGGAGCCATAGACTGTCAAAAGTTTTGCCTTTACACCGCCTGAAAAATCAATCCCCACCTCACTCCAATAGTCCGACACCCCGGTGGCCAGATCCTCCGAGGAGCGGACAGCCTGCCCCTCCACGTTGGCAAAGAGCAGATTGTAGTGGAGGCGATCCTGCTCTGCCGCGAGACACCGCTGGCTCATGGGGTCCTTCTCCTCCGGCGCCGTTGGAAGGACATCGGGAAACCGGATACTGTCCTTCAGAAGCAGAAACGCCGCCATGCGGCAGGTCAGAGAGCTGTCCGGCTGTCGGTCAAAGTGGTCGAAGGCATCCTGATCCCGGTAGGAGAAGAGGGGGATCAGTGCCCTTTGAAAGCCCTGCTCCGCCAGATAGGGATAGGGATCTTGGTAGAACGCCTCGATCAAAGAAAAGAGACCGTCTATATTTTCCCGGGAAACCCCGGCCTCCTCCAGCAGGACACGGGCCTGAATCCGGTCGGCCTCATCCACCAAATTGGTGTAAGAGAAGGTGTTCCGCTTCACATAGACAGCTATCAATAAAACAACGGCGGCCAGCACCGCCAGCAGGGCAATCCTCCTCCTCATAGCGTCTCTCTCCTACTGCTGCGCCAGCTCGGTGAGCTTACGCAGGCGGTGGCTCAGGGCGGATTTGCTGATAGGCGGGTCAAACTCCGCCGCCAGCTCGCTGAGGGACAGCTCCGGGTAGGTCTCCCGGAGGATGATCGTCTCCTTCAGCTTCTCCGGCAGGTCCTCCACACGGCCCAGCTCATAGAGGCGGCTGATGGCGGAGAGCTGTTCCAAGGCGGCGTCCACCACCTTGCCCACGTTGGCCGCCTCGCAGTTCACCCGGCGGTTGACGCCGTTGCGCAGGTCCTTCTCCGCCTTGGCGTTCATCAGCTCCATGGCCGAGAGGGGCGCCCCCACACGGGTCAGCAGCTCCTCAATCTGGCGGCTGCTCTTGAAATAGGTCACCTGGTAGCCGCTTCTGACCACCTGCCTGGGCTCATACCCCATCTCCCGCAGCAGGGCCGACAGCTCCCGGCTGGCCTGGAGGTGGCTGGTGGTCAGCTCCAAGTGGTAGCGCTTCACCGGGTCGGTGACGCTGCCTCCAGCCAGAAAGGCCCCCCGGAGGAAGGCATCCCGGCAGCAGTCCTCCTCCAGCATGGCGAAGTTGATGTGGAGGACCAAATTCTGCCGGGCCTCATAGCCCAAGAGATCGACGATGGTGTGGAGCTTGTCCTGTCCGGTAATCTGAAAGACGAACTTTCGCCCCTCCTCCGCCTCCGGCAGGCGGTCGAAGGCCACGCCGAAGGAGCGTTGAAAGAGCTTGGGCAGCCGGGCGGCAAAGTCGGCGCTCTCGGTGACGATCCGCACCTCCCGGGCGGTGAAGGTGCTGCAGCACAGCAGCACTCCATAGGCCTCCGACCGGGCGCAGCAGAGCTTAGAGACACCCAGCCGGCACAGCTCGCTTTTCACATCACTGGAAAAGGACATAATCTCCCCCCTCTCACATGTTTCTCTCTCAAATACCAACACCTGCCCCCGGTCCGCGCCGCAGAGCCCGCACAGAGCGCGGCGGGACAGCGCTCACCGCTCCTTCCGATACCCGCCGCCGGCCAGACGGACGCTTCTGGTGTTGTGCAGGTGCAGCAGCGCGGCGGCCAAGCGGTCCGGATCATGCCGAACCAAGGCCCCCCGCACCGTGGACACCGGGGCGCGCACCAGCTCCACGCCTAAGCCAGTGCAGACATCGCTGTCCACCTCCACCGGACCGGCGCCCTCCTCGGCGTAACGGCAGAGCACTGCCTCCGGCACCGGAGCGTCGTTCACCAAACACAGATCGAACAGCCCCGCGCCGCCGGCGTGGGTAAACAGGGCCTCAATATGGTCGGAGAGGGTGTACCCCTCGGTCTCCCCCTCCTGCGTCATCACGTTGGCCACGTAGACCTTCAGGCAGTCCACCGCCCGGATGGCTTGGACCACCCCCTCCACCAACAGGTTGGGAATGATGCTGGTGTAGAGGCTCCCCGGCCCCAGCACCAGCAGGTCCGCGTGGTGAATCGCGTCCAAGGCCGCCGGCAGGGCCATGGGCCGCTCCGGCACCAGCCCCACCCGGCGGATACGGCAGTCCTCCAGCTTCTTGGCATAAAAGATCTTGGACTCCCCCGTCACCGCGGCCCCGCTCTCCAGCTCCGCCCGAAGCTGCACATCGGCGGTAGTCACCGGCAGAACCCGCCCGGTGATGGCCAGCACTTGGCTCATCCGGGTCACCGCCATGTCAAAGGAGGGGGAGATCCCATTCATAGCCGCCAGAAACAGGTTTCCAAAGCTCTGCCCAGCCAAGCTCCCCTCGGTAAAACGGTAGTGAAGCAGCTCACTCATCAGCGGCTCCACGTTGGCCAGCGCCTCCATACAGTTGCGGATATCCCCCGGCGGCAGCATCCCCAGCTCCTGCCGCAGCACCCCGGACCCGCCCCCGTCGTCGGCCACGGTAACGATGGCGGTAATATTCTCGGTGTAGGTCTTCAGCCCCCGCAGCATCGTACTAAGCCCCGTCCCGCCGCCAATGGCCACCACATGAGGCCCCCGGCGCCGCTGCATCGCATCCAAGCTCATAGCAAATCCTCAATCCCAAACAGGAACAAACTCCCCAAAATCAACCGCACCCTAAGGGTTTGTGGCGCGCACGCCGCAAATGAACTAAAATCATTTTTTCCGGGGACCGCGTCCTCGGAAAAAATACTTTACGCGGAGCGAGCGTCGAACCTATGTCCCTCCCCACGGGAGGGGCATAGGCGAGGCGCAGAGCGCAGCGCCATTCCCCGCTCAAAAAAATGCCTGCATTTTTTTGAATTATCGCGTCATATCCCTATGATTCTCCGTCACCTGATACCCCAGGGCCCGGATAAAGTCCACCAGCGCCCGTGTCACCGCCACAGACCGGTGGTGCCCGCCGGTACAGCCCACCGCCACTACCAGCACCGTCTTGCCTTCCTCTCTGTAGTAGGGCAGCACAAAGCGCAGCAGCTCACTGAGCCGCTCAAAAAAATCCCGCGTCTGCCGAAAGCTGAACACGTAGTCGTAGACCTCGCTGTCCAGCCCGGTCTTGCTCCGAAGCTCATCGATGTAGTAGGGATTGGGCATAAACCGCACATCAAACACCAGATCCGCCTCCATAGGCAGCCCATGCTTAAACCCGAAGGACACCACGTTTACCGTCATGTCCACCTTGGCCGCGCTGCCGCCGAAGAGCCTTGCCAGCTCCCCCCGGAGGCGGCTGGTGGAATAGGTGGAGGAGTCGATCACGAAGTCCGCCCGCTCCCGCACGGGGGCCATCAAGGCCATCTCCCCCCGCACCGCCTCCTCAATGGAGCCATACGCATCATAGAGGGGATGCCGACGCCGGGTCTCCTTGTACCGCTTGATCAGGGTGTCCACCGACGCCTCCAAAAACAGCAGCCGGCAGGTAATCGCCCCCTCCCGCAGGGTATCCAGCACCCGGAAGAACTCCTGAAAATCCTCCCCGGCCCGCACATCATAGACCAAGGCCGCCCGATCATAGCGGCCCTGGGCCCCGGCACAGAACTCGGCAAACTTCAAAATAATCCCAGCGGGCATATTGTCCACAATATAGTAGCCCATATCCTCCAAAAAGGAGGCCGCCTTACTCTTCCCCCCGCCGGACAGCCCGGAGATAATCAGGATCTCCAAAAAATCACCCCTCTATTTTTCAAATCAGGAATGAGGAATTAGGCGTCAGGAATTTTGGGGGCCGCAAAGTTGGACACCGCAATTCCTCATTCCTAACTCCTAATTGACAATTCTTACTTCCGTCTCCAGCCCAACCCCCGTCTCCTCAAGGACACGGCGCTGAATCTCCGCGATCAGGGCGGTTACGTCGGCGCAGGTGGCGCCGCCCCGGTTCACGACGAAGCCCGCGTGCTTCTCCGATACCGCCGCGCCGCCGACGCTCAGCCCCTTCAGACCGCACTGGTCGATCAAGGTGCCGGCGTAGTAGCCCTCCGGTCGCTTGAAGGTACTGCCGGCGCTGGGCAGCTCCAAGGGCTGGCTGGCGCGGCGGCGCTGGATCAGCTCCTCCATGTCCCGGCGCAGCGCCTCCGAGGTACAGCCCTTCTCCAAGCGGAACACGGCGGAGAGGATCACGCCCTCGCCGCCGGAGAAGCGGCTGCGGCGGTAGCCGAAGTCCAGTTCCTCCCGATGGAGGGTACACAGCCCCTTCCCCGGGAGCCAGGCTGTCACGGACTCCACCACTTGGGCCATCTCGCCGCCATAGGCCCCGGCGTTCATGAACACCGCCCCGCCCACTGTGCCTGGGATGCCGTGGGCGAACACTATACCGCCCAGCCCAGCATCCGCCGCGGCTACAGCCAGACGGGCCAGACGCACCCCGGCCCCGGCGGTGACGATGCCGGACGCCTCATTCACCGCTATCTGCTGGAGGGAGGCGGTGGCAATCACCAGACAGTCCACCCCCTCGTCGGCCACCAGAAGATTGGACCCACCTCCCAGCAGCAGCACCGGCCATCCCCGCTCCTCCGACAGGCGCAGCAGCAGTACGGCCTCCTCCGCCGTGGCGGGCAGGACCATCCGGCGGGCCGGCCCGCCGATGCGGAAAGTGGTGTGGGGGGCCATCGGCTCCTCACAGCGCACCTCCACCTGGGGCAGCTGTTCCTCTCTCACCCGGTCAAAGTCCTGATACCAGAGCATAGCACCCCTCCTTATAGACTATGGTTCATGTATCCGCGCCTCAAGACGCCCTTACGCCTCACTGAGCAGCGCCGCGCCGATCATCCCGGCGTCGTTGCCCAAGCGGGCCTTGACAATAAGGCTGTGGCGGTCCGCCATCTGGTCGAAGCGAATGCGGGCAACCCGATCCCGCAGGGGCCGGAGGAGGTAGGCGTCGTCCTCATTGCTGACGCCGCCGCCGATGCACACCACATCCGGCTGGAGGAGGTTGATCAGATTGGTCAGCCCCTCGGCCAGATAGCCGATGTACTGCTCCGCCACCTGCCTACCGGCCTCGTCGCCTTGTTTGGCGGCCTCAAAGGCAGTGCGTCCCCCCACCTGCTCCAGATCGCCGGAGACAATCGTCCACATGATGCTGTCCCTGTGCTCTGCCATCACCTCCCGCGTGATGCGGATCAAACCGCTGGCGGAGGCGTACCGCTCCCAGCAGCCCCGGCGGCCGCAGGTACAGGGCACACCGTCCTTGACGATGACCATGTGCCCCCCCTCGCCGCCGCAGCCGTTGACGCCCCGGACAATCTTCCCGTCCAGAATCAGCCCCGTGCCGATCCCTGTCCCCAGCGTCACCAGCACCAGGCTCTCCATCCCTTGGGCGGCAAAATTCTGATACTCCCCCAGGGCGGCGCAGTCCGCGTCGTTCCCCAAGTACACCGGCACATTCCATTTTTCCTGCATCAGCTGCACAATGGGCAGGTTCTGGATGGGAATATTCACCGTCCGCACCACTGTCCCGGCCTTAGTATCCACCTGTCCGGGAAAGCCCATTCCAATGGCCCCGATCTCCTCCTGACGCACCCCGGCCTTCTCCACCAGCGTCAGGGCCAGCCCGATCAAATCCTCCGCGAACTTCTCCGGCGAGACCCACCTCAGCGGCATCTTCTCCGCCGCCGTCAGCGTCCCGGTTCCATCCACCAGCCCCGCCTTGAGATTGGTTCCGCCCACATCAATCCCTATTGTATACACAGTAAACCTCCCTGAGCCCTTTCCAAAAACTCCTCATTCCTAATTCCCAGCGCTCCCCTGATTCATCAGCGCGTCCGCCAGCTGCTGGGCCGAGTTAAAGCCGTAGCGCTTGTGCCGGTTGTTCATCGCCGCCACCTCCACGATGGAGGCCAGATTCCGCCCCGGCCGCACGGGAACCAGCACCTTGGGCAGCTCCACTCCCAGCACATTCATGCTCAGCTCATCCAAACCGAAGCGGTCATAGAACTTCCCCTCTACCCAGGGCTCCATCTCCACCACCAAGTCGATCTGGCTCTCCAGCTTCACCGCGCTCATCCCAAAGAGCTGCTGCAAATCAATAATCCCGATGCCCCGCAGCTCAATATAGTGGCGGATCAGCTCCGGCGCCTTGCCGATAAGCTGGTTGGAGACTCTCCGGATGTCCACCGCGTCGTCGGCTACCAAGCGGTGGCCCCGCTTCACCAGCTCAATGGCGGTCTCACTCTTGCCGATGCCGCTGTCGCCGATGATCATGACCCCCTCCCCGTAGATGTCGAGGAGCACACCATGGCGTGTCACCGTGGCGGCCAGCTCGTGGTTGAGGTAGTCGATGACCTTGCTGGTAAAGACCACCGTGGTGTCATTGGTGGAGAGGAGCGTGCGCCGGTACTTCCGGGCCATCTCCATGCACTCGGGGAAGCAGTCCAGATCCCGGGAGATCACCAAGGCGGGGATGTCGTAGTCAAAGAGCCTGGCAAAGCTCTCCGCCCGGCGCTCGTGGGTCATCCCCTCCAGCATCTTGGTCTCCGCCATACCGATCACCTGAAGCCGCCGGGGATCAAAGTAGTCGAAGAACCCCACAAACTGGAGCCCCGGCCGGTTTACATCCTTGATACCGATCTCCGCCTGCTCGTAGTCCGCGCCGGCTAAGAGCACCTTCAGTTGGAAGTGCTCCACCAGTTTTTTCAGCTTAATGGTCCCTTTGACCTCGTCCATGACCATAGGATGATCCCTCCCGCGTAACAGTATAGTAATCGCCGACCCCGGCGAATATGCGACAGATTTGCCAACTTAGCGGTATGATGCGGTGAAAGCGCGCTGAAATCGCACCATATACCGCCTTTTTCGCGTCTCCAAAGGGTGCGGAAATATCGGCACAAATAAAAGGATAATAGCCGCTCTGCGGCTATTATACCGTATTCCTCGCCCAAATACAAGCGCCCAATGAAAAAGCCCCCGCCAAGTCCGCACAGGCTGTGTCCCCAAGCCAGCCCCGCCGCTTCTCCGCACCCTCCAAAGAAAAAAGGACGGTCTCCTGTCGAGACCGTCCTTTTCATCACACATTAGACCGCGCGGGTCACTTTCCCGGAGCGCAGGCACCGGGTACAGACGTACACATGGCGGGGGGTACCATCGACGATTGCCTTCACGCGCTTGACGTTGGGCTTCCAAGTCCGGTTAGACCGCCGGTGGGAGTGGGAAACTTGAATGCCAAAGGTAACGCCCTTGTCGCAGAACTGACACTTAGCCATCCGTAGCACCTCCTTGCCGGACATACTTTCGTACACTTGATACGAGCCACATCGGTTATAATAGCATGGTTTTTGTCAAATTGCAAGCAGAATTTTTGAAAATCTCCAAAAATTTTTCCAGCTAAGGACAGCGGACCCGCGCCGCCCGCTCCCACCTACCGCCTCACCACCGGCAGCCAGACCTGAAAGGCCGTCTCCCCCGGCCCCGGTGGCTCCAAATACACCTCCACATCCGCCGCCTGGGCCCACTCGTACCCCGCGTCCGGCAGCCACTCCGCCACGATCCGCCGCTGCATATCCTGCATGGCCTCCGGCAGACGGCCCCGGCCCTGAAACACCGCCCACGTACAGCCGGGGATCTCCTCGGCATACATCCCCGCCGGCGGCTCCTGCTGGCTGGCCACGGCGATATAGTAGTAGTTGTCCCTCTCCCGGTGGCAGGTGCTCACACCCAGGACCCCCGCCGGCTCCCCCGAGGACAGCCCCAGCAGCTCCGGCAGTCTGGGTCCGGCCTCCGCCCAGCACTGGGGCACCAACGCAAACCCCTCCTCAGCTTCCTTGGGCAGGGGTGTGCGCAGACCCACGATCCGGAAGGCCGGCCTTGTGACAATATAGTATTCCATCTCCACATCTCCCTTTACGACTAAATGGAAGCGGATACGGGGATAGGACCGCAGTACCGCCCCGTCCCGCCTGACAGCGGAGGGCGGCAGGCCGTGGACACTCTGGAAGGCCCGGTTGAAAGCGGTGGGCGACTCATAGCCGTAGCGCAGGGCCGTGTCGATCACCCGCGCGCCCCCACACAGCTCCGCCGCCGCCAAGGTCATCCGCCGCCGGCGGACGTACTCCGACAGGGGCATCCCCGCCAGATAGGAGAACATCCGCTGAAAGTGGTAGCCCCCGCAGCAGGCGATGCGCCCTAGGGTCTCCAAGGAGATCTCCTCCAGCAGGTGCTCCTCCAAGTAGTCCAGCGCCTCATTCCATTGCTTCAGCCAGTCCATGGTTCCCAGCTCCTTTCCTTTTGCCAGTATATCCTCCCCATCGCGGCCTGTCCTCGCAGAAGGCGGACGAATTGGGAGAGGTCAGGGGGACGGCAGAGCCGTCCCCCTGTTTTACATATCGCAAAGGTACTCCAAGGCTCTTGGAATCCATCGGTGGGGCCTCAGATCCAGCTCTCGTCCACCTCATGCTTCCGGTCCCGGTTCATCAGCTCATCCACCACAAGGTGCACCGACTTCCCCTCGTACAGCACCTGATGGGCCGCGCGGCAGATGGGCATCTCCACCCCGGCCTTTTTTGCCAGCTCACAGGCGCTCTTGGCGGCGTAATAGCCCTCCACCACCGCGCCCACCTGCTCCATGGCCTCCGCCGCGCTGCACCCCATCCCCACTAAGATGCCCGCCCGGCGGTTCCGGGAGTGCATGGAGGTACAGGTGACAATCAGATCCCCCATGCCGGAGAGCCCGGCAAAGGTGTCCGACCGCCCCCCGAGGGCCACGCCCAAGCGGGCCATCTCCGTCATGCCCCGTGTCATCATCAGCGCCTTGATGTTGTCCCCCAGGCCGATGCCGTCGGTGACGCCGCAGCTGAGGGCAATGACATTTTTCAGCGCCCCGCCCAGCTCCACGCCCAAAATATCCGTGTTGGTGTACACACGGAAGTAGCGGCACATGAAGGCCTCCTGCACCAGCTCCGCCGCGGACAGATCCGCGCAGGCCGCCACCACGCCGGTTGGCTGCTGACGTCCCACCTCCTCTGCGTGGGAAGGGCCGGAAAGGGCAACCACTTTACATCTGCGCCCCGTCTCCTGATCAATAATCTGCGTCATCCGCAGCCCGGTGTCCGGCTCAATGCCCTTGGTCACCGACACCAGCACCGCCCCCTCCCGCAGGTGGGGAGCGGCCAGCCGGGCAGTCTCCCGGACAGCGAAGGAAGGCGTGGCGAACACCACCAGCTCACTCTCCGGCAGAGTCTCCAGGCCACTGGTGTACTGGAGCCCCTCCGGCAGGGCCACGCCCCCCAGCCGGGGGCTCTCCCTCCCGGTCCGCAGCGCCTCAGTCATCTCCTCCCGGTGGCTCCACAGGGTCACATCGTGGCTGTTGCCCGCCAGAACCATCGCCAAAGCGGTGCCCCAAGCCCCGCTGCCTAAGACGGTAATCTTCATCTCCGCAGCCCTCCCTACGTCTTTTTCTTCAGATGGAACTTATTCTCCGTCCCCGTGACCAGACGGCGGATGTTCCCCCGGTGCATGTACAAAATGAGTCCCCCGATCACCACCGACAGCGCCACAATCACCGGATCCACTGTCGGGGTGCCCGGATGGAACATAAAGGTAGCGATGGGGAAGGTGGCCCCGGCCCAGCAGGAGCCCAGGGACACATATTTGGTCAGAACGGCGAGGACAATAAAGCCCCCCCACACCACCAGCGCCACCCGCCAGTCAATCATAATGGCGATGGTGCCCCCGGAGAGGATGCCCTTCCCCCCCTTGAAGTGGAACATGCAGGGAAACATGTGGCCCAGGAGGCACCAGAGGCCCGCCCAGTACTTGCCATAGATCACATATTGAGGAAGAAATCCCATGGAGAAATAGACGGCCAGAACACCGATCCATATGGCCAGAACCGCCTTGATCACGTCGCACAGAATGACCACCAGGGTCAAGGGTCCGCCAAAGGTACGGTAGAAGTTGGTCAGCCCCGCGTTGCCGCTGCCGTGGGTGCGGACGTCGTCGCGGAGGATATACTTGGAGACGATCACCGCCCCGTTGAAGCACCCCAGGAAATAGGCGGCAGCGGCAGCAGCGGCAAAACATGCCAGACTTTGCGCAATGCCCACCGCCATGATGAACGTGTAGATCGGACGGAAAAGCTCTGTCAGTTTGTCATACATATCTACCCCTCCTTGTCGCCCTTCTGACGGATGGTGATCCTGATAGGCGTCCCCTCCAGCCCGAAGGTGCTGCGGAGCTGGTTCTCCAGATACCGCTGGTAGGAGAAGTGGAACAACCGCGCGTCGTTGCAGAAGAAGATAAAGTGGGGAGGCTTCACCCCTGCCTGCGTGACATAGTAGATCTTCAGCCGCCGCCCCTTGTCCGTAGGGGGCTGCACCCGTGTCTGGGCGTCGGCCAGGACGTTGTTCAGCATCCCGGTGGTGATCCGGGTGGCCGCCTGGTTGTTGACGTAGTTGATCAGCTCAAAGAGCCGGGGCACCCGCTGCCCGGTGAGGGCGGAGATGAACAGGATGGGGGCGTAGGTCATATACCCCAGATCCCGGCGGATCTCCTCCCGCATCCGGTCCATGGTCTTGCCGTCCTTCTCCACCAGATCCCACTTGTTCACCACAATGATGCTGGCCTTCCCCGCCTCGTGGGCCATACCGGCCACCTTGGTGTCCTGCTCGGTGACGCCCTCTTGGGCGTCAATCAGAATCAGGCACACGTCAGACCGCTCAATGGCCATCTGGGCCCGCAGGACGCTGTAGCGCTCAATGGCCTCGTCCACCTTGGCCTTCTTCCGCATCCCGGCGGTGTCAATAAACACATACTTGCCCTGCTCATTCTCAAACCGGGAGTCGATGGCGTCCCGGGTTGTCCCGGCTACATCGGAGACAATGACCCGCTCCTGCCCCAAAATCCGGTTGGTCAGAGAGGACTTCCCCACATTGGGCTTGCCGATGATAGCCACCTGAATGGCGTCATCCTCCGCCTCCTCGTCGGCATCGGCGGGGGGAAAGTATTTGACGCACTCATCCAAAAGATCCCCGGTGCCGTGGCCGTGGACGGCGGAGACAGCGATGGGGTCCCCCATCCCCAAGTTGTAAAACTCATAGATCTCCGGGCTCTGCCCCTGATCCACCTTGTTCACCGCCAACACCACCGGCTTCCCGCTGCGCAGCAGGAGGTTGGCCACCTCCTGATCCGAGGCGGTGACACCGGTCTTGATGTCGGTGAGAAAGACAATCACATTGGCGTGCCGGATGGCGATCTCCGCCTGCTCCCGCATGAAGGACAGAATCTCCCCATCGGTCCGGGGCTCGATGCCCCCGGTGTCGATCAGGGTGAACCGCCGGCCGTTCCAGTCGCTCTCCCCGTAGATCCGGTCCCGGGTGACGCCGGGAGTGTCCTCCACAATGGACAGCCGCCGGCCCACCAGCTTGTTAAACAGCAGGGACTTCCCCACATTGGGCCGTCCTACAATGGCAATAATTGGTTTTGGCATGAGACATACTCCTTTAAGGTATACATACTTTTTCTTGAAAGAAAAAGTATCAAAAAGAACTTTAATGAGGGTTAATCAATAGTTCTATCTTCTCGATACTGCTCGGAACAGTCAAACTGCGCCATTAACGCCACCAGAGTCTGTATCTGTTCGTCGCTCATATTGTGGCAGGAGAGCCTTACCATCTGCACAGCCCCATCCTTGCCATAGGGGAACACCCAGAAGTGGGTATCGCTCCAGTATTCCGCCTGTTCCTCGCAGTCGAAGCGACGGTCCTTTTCATCTTCTGCCTTCCAGCCGGGGAGAGCCTGCACAGCGGCCATGATCTCCTCCAGAGGCAGCGCCTCCAACGCCTTCATAGCGCCGCCGGTGCAGTATTTGAGGTACACCGCGGCAGCGTCCAGCACCGCGCCGCTCTTGGCGCGCCAGAAGGCCAAATCGGTCTCCCGCACAGCCGGAAGGTCCCCGTGGATCAACTGATAGGCCGTCTCCTCCAAGGAGTTGTGGCTCCAGTACTCACAGCAGATCAGCCACAGGTCCTCCGCCTCCCAGTCCCGGCCGGTGAGGCGGTTCACCTCCGCCACATCCTCCGGCTCCGGCGGGGCGTACTCGCCGTCGGCGATCTTGTTGATCAGAGTTATGACTGCTTGCAGGTTTTGCTCTTCCATCTTGTTGTTTCTCCTCTCTACTCCTCCAAGATCCCGTCCAGCAGGTCGAATCCGTCCTGTTCCACCACCCGGACCTTCACGCCCAGCGCCGCCTCCACATCGCTCACGCGGAGGTCGTCCAAAAACACGTCCCCCCCGTGGCGCAGCATGTTCACCGGCAGCAGCAGCCTGTCCGGCAGCTCCTCTTTATGGGACGCCAGCTGCCGGATCAAGTCCCCGGCGGTGACCAGCCCCGCCACATCAATGGTGTGGCCGAAGAAGTCGTTGACGATGGGGTACACCGTCCCCTGCACCTCCGGATACCGCGCCGTCAGCTCCCTTAGCAGCTCCCGGAGAAACGGGGCACAGGACACCCCGGTGGCCAAGGCCACCCGTCTCTCCCCCGCCGGCGCCTCCGACAGCTTCAGACCGCTGCGAAACTCCTCCATCAGACTGCGGACCATCCCCACGCCGTTCTCCAGCTGGACATAGCCCTCATAGAAATCCTCCTCCGGCAGAGGCAGGCCGGCCTTCAAGTACAGCTCATCGGAGCAGAAAAACCGCCTCTCCCCGTGCCGCCGAAGGCACTGCGCCCCGAACTCCTCCACCATGGCGATGATCGTCTGGGCCTCCGACCGCTCCACCGGCCGGAGCTTGCACAGCCCCTGCCGGTACTTGGTGAGCCCCACCGGAACCACGGAACAGCTGACGAAGCCCATCTCCTCCATATCCGCCATGGTCTTTTGCAGCTGCTCACCGTCATTCCACCCCGGACAGACCACGATCTGCCCATTCATGGCAATCCCCGCCGCCCCGAAAGCGCGCATTGTCTCCAAACTTTTCCCGGCGTCCTTGTTCCCCAAGAGGGTACACCGGAGCTTGGGGTCCGTGGCGTGGACAGAGACATTGATGGGGCTGATCCGCAGCTCCATAATCCGCGCCGTCTCCCGGTCAGAGAGGTTGGTGAGGGTAATATAGTTGCCCATCAAAAAGCTCAACCGGGCGTCGTCATCCTTAAAATAGAGGGTAGAGCGCATATTGGGAGCCATCTGGTCCACGAAACAGAACAGACAGTGGTTGGAGCAGGGGGTGGGATTGTCCATCAAATAGGTGTCAAAGTTGAGGCCCAGCTCCTCCCCCTCGCTCTTTTTCACCCGGAGGGTGCGCCGCTGTCCCCCCTCACTCTCCAGCACCAGCTCCAGACTGGAATCATAGCCGAAGAAGCGGTAGTCCAGCACATCGGTGACAGTGTGCCCGTTGATGGCGATCAGCTTTTCTCCGCAGCGGACGCCCGCCCGCTGTGCGGGCGAGCGGGGATCAAGGGAGGTGATGATGGTGCTCATAGGTGCTCCTTTTTATTTTCCCATTGGGGAGTTATTTATTATAGTATACGCAAGATAGTATACTGAATTTTTCCTAATAATTCAAGGGAAACTTCCAAAAGGCGGCGAGCGGCGCCTCAGCCTTGGCGCGTCCCCCACGCGGGGACAGGAGACGGGGGTTTCGCCCCCGGGCGACTGACTTTTCTCACACGAGAAAAGTCAGCAAAAGCGCGCTTAGGGGGACGGGCCGGCGGACTTTAGCCCCCTTCCGGGGGCACAGTCCTTACGCCCGCCCCCCTAAGAACCCCAGGTTACGACGCTGTTTCGGCAGACTGGTGCTTGATTTTCAGCTTGGCGCTTCGGACGCGGCAGCGGTGACTCCCGCACAAATAAAGGTGTCCTGAAAGCATCCCCCCGTCTTTAGCCTTGCTATAAGCCCCCGCTGCCGCTCTGCCTCCGTCGCCCGACTTGCCTCCGGAACTTAGAGGCCAAATCGCTGGCATAGTGCGGCAAATGCCGCCGTACTTGCCGGTAATGTTGTTGTTGCGTAAATCTTTGTAGGGCGCGACGACCCGGCGCGCCGTGTCCGTCCTCCGGAAATCCCCAATAAAACACCCTCCGCAGGGCCCGATGTCCCCGCCGGCCCGTCCCCCGTTAATCGGAATACTTCGGTATACCGCATGTAGGGGCGCACACAGCGCAGCTGTTGGCGGCTCTGCCGCTTACGGATGCGGCGTGCCCCTTGCGGGTATTGTGCGCCCGCAGGCGTGTCTCAAAGCCAACCGCCCCAAAGCGGTGAAGGGATTCCCCGCAGGCGCCCCCTACCACCCGCCCGCAGGGGCCGGTGTCCCCACCGGCCCGTTCCCCGCTTCCAACCGCACCCCCGATATCCCCCATCGGCCGCGCCGCCCCCGGCACACCGTCCCCCGTCTCCCCCTCCCCAACGACAAAAAAAGAAGAAGGCCCTGCGGCCTTCTTCTTTTTTAGTCAGCAGCATCAACAACCTTGACCTGACGGCCATTGTACGTACCGCACTCCTGACACATTCTATGGGGCAGGCGCATAGCACCGCACTTGGGGCACTTGACCAGACCGGGCACCGCCAGCTTCCAGTGGGAGCTGCGGCGCTTGTCACGTCTTGCCTTGGAGACTTTACCCTTGGGGACTGCCATGTATGACACCTCCTATATCAATGGATTTTGTTTTTTCATTCCTTCTCTTCCAAGAGCCTGGCAAGCACAGCCAATCGGGGGTCCACGTCTCTCTTCTGACAGCCGCAGCTCCCTTGGTTGAGATCGGCTCCGCACCTGGGGCACAGCCCCTTGCAGTCCTCCTGGCAGAGGTTCTTTGTGTCCATATCCAAAATGAATGCCGTCCTGGCCAAATCGCCCACGTCCACCGCGTCGTTCTCAATTAAAACGATGTTGTCGTTTTCCTCGTCCTCGGCCTCCTCGGAGAGCATATACTCACACCGGACGGCCTTCTCCCGGGAAAACGGCTTCGCGCAGCGGTCGCATACCAGACGCAGCACTGTGCTGGCCTCGAACTGTAGGAGGAGCATCCCCGCAATGTTCCGCACGCCGCCGGTTACCACCACCGGACGGTCGATTGGGTACAAGCCGCCGAATTCCACATCGGACAGGTCCAGCTCAAAGAGGAAGTCCTGTCCCTCTCCGGGGGCGTTGATGATCTTTTTTACACTTAGAAGCATGGCACACCTCGCAAAGACACGATTAGTATTATAGTAGATGTTTCCCCAGTTGTCAAATACTTTTTCCGATTTTTCTTGCAAAATTTTCAAATTCCGCTTACAATAGAGCGGCAGGCGGGCAAGACCGCCAAAACGAAGCGAAAAGCAAAGGGGGCCTTCACCGTGGAAACGTTTATGACACCGCCCGGCCACAAGAATTTTTCCGCCAAAAAGCTCTTCTATGGGGGCGGCACGCTCCAGTGGGGCGCCGTGGCCTACATCCAGCCCGGCGGCGGCGGACCGGAGGGCAGCCACACCCACCCGGAAGACCACATCTTCTTGGTAACGGAGGGTGAGGTCCAGGTCGTCTTGGGGGACCGGGAGGTCACCGTCAAGCAGGACGAGTCCCTGTTTGTAGACGGCATGACCCCCCACTCCATCTGGAACCGCTCGGACAGCGCGGCCAAGGTCTTCAAGCTCTCCACCCGGCGTCAGGAGCGGCTATGAGAGAGCTGACCATCGGGAAAAACGACGCGGGACAGCGGCTGGACCGGTTTGTGTCCAAGGCCCTGCCCCTGCTCCCCCCTGCCCTGATGCAAAAGTATATCCGCATCAAGCGCATCAAATGCAACGGCCAGCGGTGCCAGCGGGACCAGCGCCTCCAGACCGGGGACGTGCTCCAGCTCTACATCAACGACGAGTTTTTCGACGTCCCCCGTGAGGACAACCTGTTTCTCACCCTCTTTAAGCCCCAGCTGACCATCCTGTACGAGGACGAGCACATCCTTCTCCTGGACAAGCGCCCCGGCGTGGTGGTCCACGCCGACGAGGCGGAGAAGGTCAACACCCTCATCAACCACATCTGCGCCTACCTCTACCAGAAGCGGGAGTGGAACCCCCGCTGGGAGAACGCCTTCACCCCGGCCCTCTGCAACCGGATCGACCGAAACACCGGCGGCATCGTCATCGCCGCCAAGACCGCCGAGGCCCTGCGCATCCTGAACGACAAGATCCGAAACCGCGAGATCACCAAGCGATACCTCTGCGTCACCGTAGGCCGCCCCAACCCGGCCGAGGGCCGCATCGAGTGCTTTCTCCTGAAGGACGAGGCCAAAAACGAGGTAAAGGTCCACCGCCGCCCCGTCCCCGGCGGCAAGACCGCCATCACCCTCTACCGCACCATAGAGACCCGCGGGGAGCTGAGCCTGGTGGAGGCCGAGCTTCTCACCGGCCGCACCCACCAGATCCGCGCCAGCCTGTCCCACATCGGCTGCCCCCTCTTGGGCGACGGCAAATACGGCCGTGGTGAAATCAACCGCCGCTACAACGAGACCCGCCAGGCCCTCTACAGCTGCTACCTCCGCTTCGACTTCCCCACCGAAGCCGGGATATTGGAGTACCTCCGCGGCCAGGCCTTCCAAGTAGAAACCGTCCCCTTTGCGGCAAAATACTTTGCTAAGAATTAGGAATGGATGTGTCCGGCGGAGCTGGACACATCCATTCCTAATTTCTCATTCCTCATTAAAAAATTTCCCCAACGCTATTGACAATTCCCCATATTTCCTATATATTTACCTTGCCTGTTTTTCCCGGGGAAAAGTACTCAGGAAAAACGGGCGATTTTCTATGTTCTAAGATAAAAAATACAGCAAAAGAACGGGGGAGGATAATGTCCAAAGAGTTGATTCGCCTAGTGGGATGCTCCATGGCGTTTGACGACGAGCTGGTTCTCGATAACATCAATCTGTACATTAACGATAGTGAGTTCCTCACACTGCTTGGACCCAGTGGCTGCGGCAAGACGACCACCTTGCGCATCATTGGCGGCTTCACCACGCCTACGGCAGGAGAAGTGCTGTTCGACGGGGTGAGGATGAATGATATTCCCCCCCATTTGCGGCAGGTGAATACCGTTTTTCAGCGCTACGCCCTCTTCCCCCACCTGAACGTCTTTGAGAATGTGGCCTTCGGCCTGCGGATTCCCAAGACGGTTGAGGAGACCAGCGCCGCGGGAAAACCCGTGAAGCGAAAGGTCAAGCTCCCGGAGAGCGAGATCCGGGAGCGGGTGCTGGAGATGCTCTCAGTGGTGAGCCTCAAGGGGTTCGAGAACCGCCGGATCACCGAGCTCTCCGGCGGACAGCAGCAGCGGGTGGCCATCGCCCGGGCCCTGGTGAACCGCCCCAAGGTACTGCTTCTGGACGAGCCTCTGGGCGCCTTGGATCTGCGTCTTAGAAAGGACATGCAGAGCGAGCTGAAACGGATTCAGCAGCAGATGGGGATCACTTTTATCTATGTCACCCATGACCAGGAGGAGGCCTTGGCCATGTCCGACACCATCGTGGTGATGGATCAGGGCAAAATCCAGCAGATCGGCCGCCCCGAGGATATCTATAACGAGCCCAAGAACGCCTTCGTGGCGGACTTCATCGGGGAGTCCAACATCCTGGACGGCGTGATGCACGAGGACTACGTGGTGGAGTTCTTCAACCGGAAGTTCAAGTGCTTAGATAAGGGCTTCGCCCCCATGGAGCCGGTGGACGTGGTCATCCGGCCCGAGGACGTGGACATTGTTCCCGTGGACAAGGGACAGCTGAAGGGCACCGTTACCGCCGTCACCTTCAAGGGCGTCCACTACGATACCATCGTGGACTTCAAGGGCTACAAGTGGCTGATCCAGACCACGGACTTCCACGACGTGGGGGAGACCATCGGCATCGTGCTGAACCCCGACGACATCCATATCATGCACAAGAGCGCCTACTCCGGCATGTTCGGCGACTACTCCTCCTACTCCGAGGAGTACGACGAGATCGGCGACGTCACCCTCTTGGACGAGGAGGACGAGGAGGAGGCGGGCCATGCGGAATAGACGGAGCCTCTTTGCCCTTCCCTACGTGGTGTGGATGGCCCTCTTCGTGGTAGCCCCCATCGTGCTGGTGGTGGTCTACGCCTTCTCCTCCGCCGATGGCGGCTTTACCTTGGAGAACTTCGCCCACATGGAGGACTACGCGGTGGTGTTCTCCCGCTCCTTCCAGCTGGCGCTGATTGCCACGCTGCTGTGCCTGCTCATCGGCTACCCCTTGGCCTACGTGCTGGCCCGTGAGACCGCCGGCGTGCAGCGGGTGGCCATGATGCTCATCATGCTGCCCATGTGGATGAACTTCCTCCTGCGGACCTACTCTTGGATGTCCATTTTAGAGGACAAGGGCCTCTTAAACCGGCTCTTTGCCGCCGTGGGCATTATTGACCTGGGAAACCTGATCAACGGCGGACTGAACAGCCTATGCGCCGCTCTGAACAGCGGCCCTTTAGCTTGGCTCAACGGGGAGCTGGGCACCCAACTTGCCCTGTTCGCCAAGCGGAGCACGGATATGACCTTCTTCCACATGATCAACACCCCCGGCGCGGTGGTGTTAGGGATGGTGTACAACTACCTGCCCTTCATGGTGCTGCCCATCTACTCGGTAATCGTGAAGCTGGACAACAGCCTCCTGGAGGCCGCACGGGACTTGGGGGCGGATACCCTCCGGGTGTTCCGCAAGGTGGTTTTCCCCCTCAGCCTCTCCGGCGTGCTCTCGGGGATCACCATGGTATTTGTGCCGTCGGTGTCCACCTTCGCCATCTCCCAGCTCTTAGGCGGCAAGAACCAGCTGCTGCTGGGCGATCTCATCGAGACGCAGTTCACCGGCATGGCTTACAACCCCTACTTGGGCAGCGCCATCTCCTTGGTGATGATGGTGGTGGTTATCGTCTGCATGGCGGTGATGAACCGCTTTGGTGAGGGCGAGGAACAGGCGGTGATGCTATGAAGACAAGGACCTCCCCCCTCTCCCGCCTCTTTATGGCGCTGGTGTTTCTCTTTCTCTACGCCCCCATCTTCGTGCTGATCGTGTTCTCCTTCAACGACTCCAAGAGCCGCACCGTGTGGCAGGGCTTCACCTTCCGCTGGTATCTGGAGCTGTTCCAGGACCGGGATATTATCAACGCCCTCAGCACCACGCTGCTGGTGTCCCTCATCGCCACACTAATAGCCACGGCGGTGGGCCTCTTCGCCGCGGTGGGGTTCTACAACATGAAAAAGCGTTGGCGCACCCCTCTGATGACGGTGAACAGCATCCCCATGACCAACGCGGACATTGTCACCGGCGTGTCGCTGTGCCTGCTGTTTGTGGCCTTCTTCGCCGCCTGGCAGCCTGTGGCGGCCTACCTGAACGGGGCCCAGAGCTTCATCACCCTGCCGGTCAAGCTCCATATGGGCTTCGGCACGCTGCTGATCGCCCACATCACCTTCGACATCCCCTATGTGATCCTCTCCATCATGCCCAAGCTCCGGCAGATGGACAAGAACCTGGTGGATGCCGCCCAGGACTTGGGCTGTACGTGGATGCAGGCCTTCTGGAAGGTGGTGCTGCCGGAGATCAAGCCCGGTGTGGTCTCCGGGATGCTGATCGCCTTCACCATGAGCGTGGACGACTTCGTCATCTCCTACTTCACCGCCGGCTCCTCCGCCTCCACCTTGGCCATGGTGGTCTACGGCATGACCAAAAAGCGCATCAGCCCCAAGATCAACGCCATCTCCACCCTGCTCTTTATCACGGTGCTGATCCTGCTGGTGATCGTCAACATCCGGGAGGCCCGGCAGGAGAAGGCGCTGAAGGCCCGGCAGGCCCGGCAGGCCTGAATTCTCACCCCGCCCATATTTTAACTTATCAGGAGGAACCCTTCATTGAAAAAAACACTTGCCTTTCTGCTGACCCTGTCCATGGTTCTGACCCTCTCCCTCACCGGCTGCGCCAAGAAGAGCGGCCGGGTGGTGAACGTCTGCGGCTGGGGCGAGAACATCGACCCGGATCTGATCACCGCCTTTGAGAAGGAGACGGGCATCACCGTCAACTACGCCACCGCCGAGAGCAACGAGACCATGTACGCCCTCATCAAGCAGGGCGGCGCGGACTACGACGTGATCGTTCCCTCGGACTACATGATCGCCCAGATGATCGCGGAGGATATGCTGGCCGAGCTGAACTTCGGCAACATCCCCAACTTCTCCCTCATCGACAGCCAGTACAAGAACCTCCCCTATGACCCTGAGAACAAGTACTCCGTCCCCTACACCTGGGGCACCTTGGGCATCATCTACAACTCCGCCATCGTATCGGAGGAGATCGACAGCTGGGGCGTCCTGTTCACCGACAGCGGCAGGTACGCGGGCAGCATCGGCATGATCGGCAACCCCCGGGACGCCATCGGCGCGGCCCTCCTCTACCTCGGGTACTCGGTGAACACCACCAACGAGGCGGAGATCGAGGAGGCCTACCAGCTCCTCAGCGACGCCAAGAGCGGCGGGGCCTATCAGGGCTTCTTCATGGACCAGCTCTACGACAAGATGGAGAGCGGCGAGACCGCCATCTGCACCTACTACGCCGGCGACTTCCTGTCCATGTATATGAACAACTCCGACCTGCGCTTTGTGGTGCCCAAGGAGGGCAGCAACTGGTTTGTAGACGCCATGTGCGTCCTGAAGGACGCGGAGCACAAGGAGGAGGCGGAGGCTTGGATCAACTTCCTGTGCAAGACGGAGTCCAGCCTTGCCAACATGGACTTCATCTGGTACGCCTCCCCCAACGCCGAGGCGCTGGAGCAGTACCCGGCCTACTACGAGGAGAAGAACGGCGAGCCGCTGGACCCCATGCTCTACGAGGTCATGGCCGCCCCAGCCGGCGTCCTCTCCCGCTGCGAGCCCTACAACGCCCTCCCCTCGGAGACCCAGGCGCTGTACAGCGACCTATGGGTCCAGCTGGGCATCGAGTAATGATGTCGGGGGCACATCTTGCTCCCCTACCCATACTGTGATAGAGCAGGATACGACCACATCTCCCATCTGACAAAAAACGGGACCGCCGGAAGCAGCTTCCGGCGGTCCCATTTTTTTGTCATCTCACATAGCCAGCAGCGCATCCAGCAGCTCCCGCAGCGCCGCCTCTGTGGGCACCTTCACCGCCGAGGGAATCGTCACCTGCTTCTCACAGATGGCCACATCCTTCATGGCCCCCAAGATCTCCCCCATCACCTTACCGGCGGAGGGAGCCCAGGTACCGTTCTCCACAATGGCTGCCTTCCGGTTCCGATAGGTCTTGGCGCGCAGGTGGTGGAGGAAGTCCTCCATCGGCGGGAACAGCCCCCCGTCGTAGCTGGAGGCGGCGCAGATCATGCGGCTGTAGGTAAAGGCGTCCGCCACGCACTGGGCCATGTCCGCCCGGCACACATCGACGCACTTCACCGGCACCCCCCGGCGCTCCAGCTCCCCGGCCATAAACCGGGCGGCCTGCGCGGTGTTGCCGTGGATGGAGGCATAGGCGAGAAACACGCCCTCAATCTCCGGCTCATACCGGCTCCACTTGTCGTAGAGGCCGATGTAGTGGCCCAAATTCTCCTTCAGCACCGGCCCGTGGAGGGGACAGATCATGGCGATGTCCAGCGCCGCCGCCTTCTTCAGCAGGGCCTGGACCTGGGCGCCGTACTTGCCCACGATGTTCAGATAGTAGCGCCGGGCCTCGTCCTCCCAAGGCTCGTCGGCATCCAGAGCGCCGAATTTGCCGAAGCCGTCGGCGGAGAAGAGGATCTTCTCGCTGGACTCATAGGAGACCATGGCCTCCGGCCAGTGGACCATAGGCGCCATAACAAAGGTCAGCGTGTGGCTCCCTAAAGAGAGGGTGCTCCCCTCCTTCACCTCCACCGTGCGGCCGGAGAGGTCAAAGGTGAAGAACCGCTGCATCATGGTAAAGGTCTTGGCGTTGCCCACGATCTGCATACTGGGGTACCGCTCCGCCAAGGTCTGAATATTGGCGGCGTGGTCGGGCTCCATGTGATGGACCACCAAATAGTCCGGCCGGCGGCCCTGCAGGGCGCCCTCCAGCTTCTCCAGCCACGCCTCCGTGGCCCGACGGTCCACGGTGTCCATAACGGCCACCTTGTCATCCAAGATCACATAGGAGTTGTAGGACACCCCGTTCGGCACCTTATACTGGCTCTCAAACAGATCAATGGTCCTGTCGTCCACGCCCACATAGCGGATAGAGTCGGTTACAAACACGTCTTTCATACTGGTCTCCTGTCAATCGTTGGTATATTCATCCGAGTAGCTTATACCGTATTTTTGTAGTTTTGTCAAGAGCGTTTTTTCAATTGGAAGTGGGGAACGAGACATTAGGAATTTCCCTCAGACGAACAGCAGAACCAGCCCCACAAGAACAGCAATGCCGCCGCCGACCCGGGGCAGCCAGACCGCCATCTCGGAGGGTTCGGCGTTCTTATAGCGCCAGCCGTACCGAAGGAACCACAGCTCCTTGGGAAACACGAGGTTGACTGCCCCCAAGACAATCAGCACCAACCCCAGCAGCGGATTGCTCCCCCAGCGTGGGCTCCGGCTGTCCGTTCTATGCTGGTCCATCACCGCCAGCAGAGTCTGCGCGTCCATGCCCTGCTCCGGGGCATAGTCCTCGCTGCCGCCGCCGGCGCCGAATCCGTCGTTCTGTCTCCACCGGTAGGTGGAACCGTCAGGGTAGACGAAGGTCACCTCAGAACCGCCGCCTGTCCTGCTCCACTCCATCTGAACTGTTGTACCGCCATGGGTAATGGTCTGCTTCTCACTGTCAACCGTATAGGTTTCGCCATCATACTCCACCTCATACACCGGGGAATACTCCCCCACGCAGGCAGTGAGCAGCAGCACCAGCACCAAAAGACCTCCCCACAACCCAATCCGCTTCATGATGTCCTCTCCGTTTCTATCATTTCAGCAAATGGTTTTGCTCTGCAAAACCAAAAAGCCCTCGGCAGAGTTTCGCGCCTGCGGCGCGAAATAAACTAAAATCGTTTTTCCGGAAACCGCATTTTCGGAAAAACACCCTGCAAACCGCACTCGGTTTGAACCTTTTTTTCGGGAATCGCCCCGGCGCTTCCCGAAAAAAAGCTCCCCGTAAATCAAATCCTCGTTTGAAATCCAAGGATTTCAAACGAAATCCCTATTCCCCCCTCGCGTGAAATTTGCAGATTTCACGCGAATTAAAACAGTGTGATCTGGCTGGTCTCCGCCATTCCCGCGAAGGCCCCCAGCGCCTTCAGCTGCTCGATATGCGTCTTGGAGAGCTTGTTGCAACACATGGAGAACTCCTCGATGGAGATAAACTCCTTCCCCGCCCGCTTCTCCACCGTGTCCATCGCCGCCGCCTCGCCCAAGCCGTGGACGGAGGTAAAGGGCGGGATCAGCCCGTCCCCGTCCACCAGGAACCTGATGGCCTCGGAGCGGTAGATGTCGATGGTCTTGAAGTGGAACCCCCGGCGGTAGAACTCATAGCACACCTCCAGCGTGGTAGCTAAATCCTGCTCCACGGCGGAGGCCTCCTTGTTGTTCTGAATGGAGAGGATCTTCCGCTTCACCGCCTCCAGCCCCGCGCAGCAGAACTCCGCGTCAAAGGCCTTGGCCCGGACGGTAAAGAAGGTGGCATAGAACGCCAAGGGCCTGTGCACCTTAAACCAAGCGATGCGGAAGGCCATCATCACATAGGCCACCGCGTGGGCCTTGGGGAACAGATAGCCGATCTTGGCCAGAGACTCGATGTACCAGCCGGGCACCTTGTGCTCCCGCATGGCCTCCTCCCAGCCCTCCTCAAAGCCCCCCTTCTTCACCTTGCCCTTTCGCACGGACTCCATGATCTTAAAGCTCATCTTGGGGTCCAGCCCCATGGAGATGAGATACAGCATGATGTCGTCCCGGCATCCCACCGTCTCCGTAACGCTGGCGGTGCCGTCCAAGATCAGCTCCCGGGCGTTGCCCAGCCACACATCGGTGCCGTGTGAGAAACCAGAGAGGCGCACCAAGGTGTTAAAATCCTTAGGCTGTGTGTCAATCAGCATCTGACGGGTGAACTTGGTGTTGAACTCCGGAATCGCCACCGCCCCGGTGGGCCCCAGGAGATCGTCATTCTCAAACCCCAGCGCCTTGCTGGTAATAAAGAGGCTCATGGTGTCCGGATCATCCAAGGGGATCTCCCTGGCGTTGACGCCGGTGAGGTCCTCCAGCATACGGACCATGGAGGGGTCGTCGTGCCCCAGCATGTCCAGCTTCAGGAGGTTGTCCTCCATGCAGTGATATTCAAAGTGGGTGGTGATGATATCGCTGTCGGCGGCATCCGCCGGGTGCTGCACCGGGCAGAAGTCCTCCACGTCCAGATCGTCGGGGACCACCACCAGCCCCCCCGGGTGCTGCCCGGTGGTGCGCTTCACCCCCACGCAGCCCAGGGCCAGCCGGTTCTCCTCCGCGTGGCCGGGATTCAGCCCCCGGGCCTGGAGGTACTTCATCACATAGCCATAGGCGGTTTTCTCCGCCACCGTACCGATGGTGCCCGCCCGAAACACCTGCTTCTCACCGAACATCTCGATGGCGTGGCGGTGGGCCCGCGCCTGATACTCCCCGGAGAAGTTCAGGTCGATATCCGGCACCTTGCCGCCGCCGTAGCCCAAAAAGGTCTCAAAGGGGATGTCAAAGCCGTCCTTCACATACTTGGTGCCGCAGACGGGGCAGTCCTTGTCGGGCATATCCGCCCCGCAGCCATAGGAGCCGTCTAAGATGAACTCATTGTGCTTGCACCTGGGACAGCGGTAGTGGGGCGGCAGGGCGTTGACCTCGGTGATGCCGGACATATAGGCCACTAACGAGGACCCCACAGACCCCCGGGAACCCACCAGATACCCGTTTTCCAGCGACCGCTGCACCAGCTTCTGGGCGGACATGTACACCACGTCGTACTTCCCCAAAATGCCCCCCAGCTCCACATTCAGCCGGTCCACAATCAGCTGAGGCGGGTCCTCCCCATAGAGGGCGTGGACCTTGTCCCACACCAGCTGGTTCAGCTCCTGCTCCGAGTTCTCCAGCCTGGGCGGGAAGAGCTTCCCCTTGGGCAGCAGCTCCAGTGGCTCCACCTCGTCGGCAATGGCCCGCGTGTTGGTCACCACCACCTCAAAGGCCTTCTCCTTCCCCAAGTAGGCAAACTCCTTCAGCATCTCATCGGTGGTCTTGAAGTAGATGGGCAGAGGCGAATCGCAGTCGGAGAACTTCTTCGTATCGAGGAGGATGTGGCGGAAAATCTCATCCTCCGGGTCCAGAAAGTGCACATCCCCAGTGGCGCAGACCCGCTTCCCCAACTCCTCCCCCAGGCGCACGATGGTGCGGTTAAACTCCCGCAGCTCCTCCTCGCTCTGGACCTTGCCGTCCCGCAGCATAAAGAGGTTGTTGCAGATGGGCTGAATCTCCAAAAAGTCGTAGAAGGAGGCGATCCGCTTCAGCTCCGCCCAGTCCTTGTTCTCTATCACCGCCTGAAACAGCTCCCCAGCCTCACAGGCGCTGCCCACGATCAGCCCCTCCCGGTGGGCCGCCAGCTCCGTCTTGGGAATCACCGGCACCCGTCGGAAGTACTTCAAATTGGAGGCGGACACCAGCTGATAGAGATTTTTCAGCCCCGCCCGATTCTTGGCAATCAAAATAATGTGCCGGGGCCGGCGGTTGGCGGTGCCCATGGGCCGCAGCTTCAGCATGGCCTCGTTGACCCCGGCGAGGCTCTCCACCCCCATCCCCCGCAGCTTCTCAAAGAAGGGGGGCAAAAAGAGGCCGCAGGTGGCCGCGTCGTCGCTGGCCCGATGGTGCTGGAAGGCGGGGAGTTTTAAGTGCTCCGCCACAATATCCAGCTTGTACTTGCTCAGCTCCGGCAGAAGATTCTGCGCCAAAATCAGCGTGTCCACATAGGTGGGATCGAAGGAAAGCCCCACCTTGGCGCAGCCGGCCCGAATAAATCCGATGTCAAACTCCGCGTTGTGGGCTGCCAGAGGCCGGTCCCCCGCAAAGGCCAAAAAAGCCGTCAGCGCCTCCTTCAAGCTGGGCGCCCCCCTGAGCATCGCATCGCTGATGCCGGTGAGGGCGATGATCTCCGGCGTCAGCCGCCGGTTGGGGTCCACAAAGGTCTGGAACCGATCCACAATCTCACCGCCGCGAATCACCACGGCCCCAATCTCTGTAATGGCCTCCCGCTTTACATTAAGTCCCGTGGTCTCAATGTCAAAAGCCACATATTCATCTGTAAAGCAAAAATCCTTGTCACCATGGACGGCAATGCGGTCATCCAAATTGTTGACGAAATAGCCCTCCATGCCGTAGAGGACCTTGATGTTCTTAGCGGAGTGCCAAGCGTCGGGGAACCCCTGGACCACGCCGTGGTCGGTGATCGCCACTGCCGGATGCCCCCAGGCCTCCGCCCGCTTGACAATATTCCCCTCCGGCCCGGCCTTGGTGCTCAGGGAGGAGAGGGCATCCATGTTGGAGAAGGTGGTGTGGAGATGGAGCTCCACCCGCTTCACCTCCGCGGTGTCCTGACGCATCTCGTGGCCCTGATTCACCGTCATGATGGCTTTGGGGTCCAGCAGCACATCGCTGCCGTCCCGATTGAGCTTGATAAAGCCCTGCACCCGGAGCCACATCCCAGGCTTGATCTCCTTTTTCAGGCTGTCCTTCTCCTGCTTCTGCAGGTACTTGGTCACCCGGACGCTGCACTGGAAATCCGTCATGTCGAAGGTCAGGCAGAACACCCCCGGCCGGCGGGTCTCATAGAGGTCGGAGAAGAACACCCGTCCCTCCACACAGACCTGCCCCATCTTGGGATTAAGGCCCTCCATGGGCTGCACTTTTCCCCGGACCGGTCCGCCGAAGATCACCTCCCCCTTCTCCTTGACACCGGGGGGAGGCGCCACTGTCTCCAGCACCGGGGCCTCCACCGTGAGTCGCACGGTCACCCGCTCCAGGCCGTAGGCCGCGGCCACCGCCTGCCGGAGCTCCTCCATGGCCCGCTCCCCCAGCTCACAGGTGGTGGTCATATCCAGGGCCATGGACCGGTCCTTTCGATTGAGCTCCGCGCTCTGGATCTCCGCGTCACTGAGGGCGATGTGGAGCCCCCGGCTCAGCTCTAAGTTCTTAAAAAGTTCAAAAAAAGGTATCTTCTTTGCCATTTGTAGCTCATTCCTATCGCAGTATAGATAAGTAAAAGTTCGTCGGCCCCCGCCGTCTGCGGGCGCCGGCGCCGTCACAGCCTGTCAATCTCCTCCATCAGCGCGTCCACCAGCCGCGCCTCCGGCACCTTGCGGAGGATCTTTCCCTTGGCAAAGAGGAGGCCCTCCCCCTTGCCGCCGGCAATCCCCACATCCGCCGCCGACGCCTCACCGGGGCCGTTCACCGCGCACCCCATCACCGCCACCGTGATGGGCTTTCGGCAGCCATCCAGCCGCCGTTCCACCTCCTGGGTCAGACGGATCAAATCAATATTGGTCCGGCCGCAGGTGGGACAGGCGATAAGATTCACCCCCTCCTGACGGAGCCCCGCGGCCATGAGGATCTTCTTGGCCGCGGCGATCTCCTCCACCGGATCGGCGGTGAGCGTCACCCGAATGGTGTCCCCAATCCCGAGACACAGCAGCCCCCCGATACCCATGGCGCTCTTCACCACGCCCATCTCCGGCGTCCCCGCCTCGGTGACGCCCAGGTGCAGGGGATAGTCGCACCGCTCCGACAGCAGCCGGTAGGCCGCCGCCATCACCGGCACCAGGGAGCACTTCACGGAGATGCAGATATCGGTAAAATCAAACTGCTCCAGCAGCGCCGCATGGCCCATGGCGCTCTCCACCAAGGCCTCCGCCGTGACGCCGCCGTACTTCTGGAGCAGCGGCTTCTCCAGCGACCCGCCATTGACGCCGATACGGATGGGGACCCCGGCCTTGCCGCAGGCCTCCGCCACCGCTTTTACGTTCTCCTCCCCGCCGATGTTCCCGGGGTTGATGCGGATCTTGTCGATCCCCTGCCGGACACAGGCCAGCGCCAGGCGGTGGTCAAAGTGGATGTCCGCCACCAAGGGGATGTGGATGCGCGCCCGGATGGCCCCCACGGCCTCTGCCGCCGCCATATCCGGCACCGCCACCCGGACGATCTCGCACCCCACCGCCTCCAGAGCCAAAATCTGGCCCACCGTGGCCTTTATATCGTCCGTCTTGGTGTTGCACATGGACTGGATACTCACCGCCGCGCCGCCGCCCAAGGGGACGCTTCCCACCATCAATCTCTTTGTCATCTCTCTCCCCCTAATTCACCAGCCGGAAGATGTCCTGGAAGGTCACCACCAGCATCAGCCCCATCAGCAGCAAGAAGCCCACCGCGTGGATATAGCCCTCGTACTTGGGCGGAATCCTCCGCCGAAACACCAGCATCGCCGCGCTGTTGATCAGCAGGAAGAAGATCTTCCCCCCGTCCAGGGCGGGGATGGGCAGCAGGTTCATCACCGCCAAGTTCACCGCGATCAGCGCCCCAAAGAGGGCGATATTCTCCACGGCCTCCGCCAAGCTTCTGCTCGTCTCCCCCATCTCCCCGATGGCGGAGACAATGCCCACCGGACCGCTCAGGTCCTTCACCCCGGCATTCCCGGTGACAAGATCCCCCAAGCTCATCCAAATGAGGCGCACCATGTCCACCGCGTAATTCCAGCTCACCCGGAGCTTGGCGCCCACCGTGGCCTTTTCCACGCCGCCAAGGTACAGCCCATAGCCGGTGAAGGTGCTCCCGTCCTCCCCGGTATACTCCCGTGTCACCATGGGGAAGTCGCGGAGCACCACACGCTCCCCGTTTCGGCGGACCACCAGATCCATGTTCCCCCCGCCGCTCCGGCTCAGATAGAGGCCCACATCACTGTAGAGCAGGACCCGGTGCCCATCCACCCGCTCGATCACGTCCCCCACCTGAAGCCCATCGGCCCCCTGAAGGGGGCAATCGGGATAGAAGCCGGTAATCTCCGCCGTGCGGAAGGCCTCCGCGTTGGAGTAGACACACAGGATCACCAAAAAGCCCACCAAAAAGTTCATAGCCGCCCCGGCGGCAAAGATGAAAATCTGCTTCAAAATCCCCTGATTATTCAGGGCGTGGGGGTTATCGCTGGCCTCCTCCTCCCCCTCCAGGGCGCAGAACCCGCCGATAGGCAGCAGACGCAGGGAGTAGCGGGTCCCCTCCGTCCCCTCTTCCGGCTCCCTCTTCCACAGAATGGGCCCCATGCCGATGGCAAACTCGTGGACCGTGACGCCGCAGAGCCGGGCGGCAAGAAAGTGCCCCCCCTCGTGGACGGCCACCAGCACACCGAAGATCAGGATGGCAGCAAGAATATACATCATAGGGTCAAAATCTCCTTATTATTGGGATACTTCTCCTATCAAAACACAAATCGCAAAAGAGATCGAAATCAGTCTATCCGTTCTCCATAGCCGCCTCACGGGCGGCCCGGTCGGCCTCCACGATGGCCGCCAGGGACATGGCATCCCCCCCGCTCCACCGCTCCAAGGCCCGCTCCACCAGCCGGGGGATGTCCCCAAAGCCAATCTCCCCCCGAAGGAAGCGGCCCACCGCCGCCTCGTTGGCCCCGTTGAGGGCAGCGCAGGCGGTGCCCCCGGCGCGGACGCTGTCCATGGCCAGACGCAGGCAGGGGAAGGCCTCTATGTCCGGCAGAGCGAAGGTCAGGGGCGGACAGGCGAGCAAATCCAGCGGCTCCGCGGCGCTCTCCGCCCGCTTGGGGTATGTCAGCGCGTAGCGGATGGGCAGCTTCATGTCCGGCGTCCCCAGCTGGGCCAGCACCGCCCCGTCCCGAAACTCCACCAAGGAGTGGACGATGCTCTGCCGGTGGATCACCGCCGTCACCTGCTCCAAGGGCATCCGGTAGAGGCGCATGGCCTCGATAATTTCCAGCCCCTTGTTCATCAGCGTGGCGCAGTCCACAGTGATCTTGGCCCCCATGGACCAGTTGGGATGCCGCAGCGCCTCCGCCGCGGTGACGTGCTGTAATTCCTCAAACCGCCTCCCATAGAAGGGCCCGCCGGAGCAGGTCAAAATCAGCCGGCGCACCTCCCCCCTGTCCCGGCACCCCTGGAGGCACTGGAAGATGGCGGAGTGCTCGCTGTCCACCGGAATAATCTCCGCCCCCCGCGCCTCCGCCCGGGCCATCACCAGCTCCCCGGCGCAGACCAAGGTCTCCTTGTTGGCCAGGGCGATCCGCTTCCCCTTCTCAATCGCGGCCAGAGTAGGCTGAAGGCCAACCATGCCCACCAAGGCCGTGACCACGGTATCCGCGCTGTCGATCGCCGCCGCCTCCAGCAGCCCCTCCAGGCCGTAGGCCACCCGAACGGGCAGCCCTTTGAGCCGCCGGGCCAGCTCCACGGCGGCCTCCATATCATAGAGCACCGCCAGCTCCGGCAAAAACTCCCGCGCCTGGGCCTCCATCAAATCGACACTGCGCCCGGCAGCCAAAGCGGCTACCTTCAGCTGCAGCTCCCGCGCCACCTCCAGCGTCTGCCGCCCAATAGACCCGGTAGACCCAAGGAGGGAGATGGTTTGTGAGGACATGACAATCTTCCTTTCAAATGATTCCCGCAACTCCTGCGGCGGGCCGATATATTATCGGCCCGCCGCAGGCTGGGTGTGTTACATCAGGTGTGGCAGGATCAGGGCCATGGCCGGGGCCACGAATAGGACGCTGTCGAAGCGGTCCAGAACGCCGCCGTGGGCCAAGAAGATGTGGCCGTAGTCCTTGATGCCGAACTCCCGCTTGATCAGGGAGAAGGTCAGATCCCCCAGCTGGGCGATGGCGCTGCACACCACGCCGATGACGGCCATGCCGCCGTAGTGGAGGGACTGGCTGAAATAACGGTTCATCACATAGACAAAGCCGATCGCCAGCACCAGGTCCCCCAGGAGCCCGCCCACGGCGCCCTCCACGGTCTTGTGGGGGCTCACCCTGGGGGCCAGCTTGTGCCTGCCGAAGGCGTTGCCGGCGAAGAAGGCGCAGGTGTCGCTGCCGAAGCTGAAGATAAAGGGCAGCAGCAGATAGCCCCGGTGCCCAGCGGCCTCCACCAGCAGGAAGGCGCTGAAGGAGTAGGGGATCAGAAGCCCCCCGAAGAGAGCCGCCATCAGCTGGGCGAATTTGATCTCCCCCGCCCGATACACCGCCACGGCGAAGGCCAAGAGGTAGTAGATCAGCAGGCTCAGTCCCCGCCACTGGGGCAGGAAGGCGGCACAGAGGGGCGTCCACACGGCGGCATAGACGGTGATGCGGCTCAAAAACCGGCTTTCCTTCAAAAGCCCCACGCACTCCAGCAGCTCCCCGGCGGCGATGCCCGACAGAATCGCCAGCGCCACCGCCGTCACCCACTCCGGGGCAAAGAGCACCACATAGAGCAGCAGGGGCACCCCCACCACGGATACCAAAATTCTCGATTTCATACGCCGCCTCCTGATACCCCGCCAAAGCGCCGGTTCCGGCACTGGTAGGCGGCGATGGCCCGGTGGAGCTCCTCCTTGGAGAAGTCGGGCCAGAGCACGTCGGTGTAGTAGAACTCGCTGTAGGCGCACTGCCAAAGGAGGAAGTTGGAGAGCCGCTGCTCCCCGCCCGGCCGGATCAGCAGATCCGGGCTGGGGATACCGGCGGAATAGAGATAGCCCTCAAAAACCTCCTCCGTCAGCCCGGCGGGCTCCGCCAGCCCCATCAGACAGTCCCTCGCAAAGCGCTGGGCGGCGTGAACGAGCTCGGCACGCCCCCCGTAGTTGACACAGATATTGCACTGGCAGCCGGTGAGCCTCCCGGAGATCTCATTGCACTGAGCGGCCAGTCCCCGCAGCTCCTCTGTCAGCACCGACAGATCCCCCATAAAACTGAGACGCACGTTGTCCCGCTCCATGGTGTCAATGGCCTCCAGCAGATACTGCCGCAGCAGGGCCATAATGGTGTCCACCTCATCCTTTGGACGCTTCCAGTTCTCCGTGGAGAAGGCGTACACCGTCAGATAGTCGATGCCGATATCCCGGCAGTAGGTGGCGATAGAACGGAAGGTCTCCGCCCCCACCTTGTGCCCGGCGGTGCGGGGCAGCCCCCGCTTTTTGGCCCAGCGGCCGTTGCCATCCAGTATAATCGCAATGTGACGGGGCAAATGGTCGAAATCCACCTGACCCGCCACATCCCGCTCTTTTTTAGAAAACCAAGAAACTCCCATAACCCCTCCGTGAGGAGGCCAAAGCCCCGATCTATCCCCCGCCGAACTCTTAGCTGTGAGCGGGGACAAGGTCCCCGCCCACAGCCAAAGCCCTCCGCAGGAGTTTGCGGCGCGCACGCCGCAAAAAATCCAAAATCATTTTTCCCGGAAACCGCGTTTTCGGGAAAAATCCCTCTCGCGAAGCGAGCGTCGCAGGACTTTGCCCCCACGGGGCAAAGTCCGAGGCGCAGAGCGCAGCGCAACCCCCAATTTGTTTGAAATCCGCAGATTTCAAACGAAAAATTATACCTCCAAAAGCTCCTTCTCCTTCACCGCGTACAGCTCATCCACCTTCTTGATCATCTCGTCGGTGAGCTTCTGGATGTCCTTCTCGGCGATCTTCAGATCGTCCTCGGTCATCTCGCCGCCCTTCTCCATCTTCTTGAACTTGTCCATGGCATCCCGGCGGATGTTGCGGATGGCCACCTTGCCGCCCTCGGCGTACTTGGCAATGAGCTTGGTAAGCTCCTTGCGGCGCTCCTCTGTCAGCTGGGGGAAGAGCAGGCGCAGGCACTTGCCGTCATTGGCGGGATTGATGCCCAAATCCGACTCCTGAATGGCCTTCTCAATGGCCTTCACCGCCGAGGCGTCCCACGGGGTGATCACCAGGGACCGGGGGTCCGGTGAGCCGATGGAGGCGATCTGCTGGATGGGGGTGGGGGTGCCGTAGTAGTTGACCATGATCCGGTCCAGCACAGCGGCGTTGGCCCGCCCCGCGCGCACGGCGCCAAAGTCCGCGGCCACAGAATCCAAGGTCTTTTTCATCTTATCCTCGAATACCTTATACTCGTCCTTCATCATAGAGCAGGGTCCTCCTTTACAATCGTACCAATTTTCTCGCCCTTCAGGGCGCGGATGATATTTTTGGGGTCCTTCAGCGCAAAGACCAGGATGGGAATGCGGTTGTCCATGCTGAGGCTGGTGGCGGTGGAGTCCATCACCCGGAGGTGCTTGGCCAGCACGTCATCATAGGTGATGCTCTCGTACTTCACCGCATTGCTGTCCACGTTGGGGTCGGCGCTGTAGACGCCGTCTATGTTCTTCGCCAGCAAGATCACGTCCGCGTTGATCTCCGCCGCCCGGAGCACCGCCGCGGTGTCTGTGGAGAAGTAGGGATTCCCGGTGCCGCAGCCGAAGATTACCACGCGGCCCTTCTCCAAATGCCGGATGGCCCGGGAGCGGATGTAGGGCTCCGCCACCGCCCGCATCTCCACGGCGGTCTGCACCCGCACGTCCACGCCCTTCTGCTCCAGCACGTCCGCCATGGCCAGACAGTTCATGGCCGTGGCCATCATGCCCATGTGGTCGGCCCGCGTGCGCTCCATCTTGCCGTTGCCGTCCTTCAGCCCACGCCAGAAGTTGCCGCCGCCGATGACCACGCCGACCTCCACTCCCAGCTCCACCGCCTCCTGAATCACATCACAGACGCTGCTGATCACATCAAAGTCCAGCCCGGAGTGCTTCTCCCCGGCCAGGGCCTCCCCGCTGATCTTCAGCAGCACCCGCTTGTACATCACTTCCGCCATTGCCAATCTCCTCCTACAGAATTTCATATCATACATTTCTCATTGTTCCGCTCCTATTTTAGTATAAAAACTCCCATTTGAAAAGTACATATTTGCAAATTTTTCAAATTGTTTCAAATTCCCCTCTCCCCGCTCTCCCGCCGCCGATTTTTCTCAAACAATCCATCATAAAACCGCGACAAAAAAGCAAAATCCGCCGAAGATTCATCACCTTCGGCGGATTTCTCATTTCATCTGCTCATCTGCGGAAGGAACCGCTCCAGCGCCTCAGCCAGCGCCTCCCGCCCGTCCCCCCGCTCCGCGGAGAAGGGGACCAGCTCCGCCTCCTCCGGGATGGCGAGGCGCTCCCGGATAAGGGAGAGATTGGGCTCCACCTGGGACTTCTTCAGCTTATCCAGCTTATTGGCCACCGTGATCACCGGACAGCCGGTGTCCCGGAACCAGCCGGCCATGGTCACATCGTCCGCCGTAGGGGCGTGGCGGGCGTCCACGATCATCACGCCGCAGGTGACAAGTCCCGAGGCGAAGTAGTCCTCCATGAGCCTCCCCCACCGCTCCCGCTCCGCCTTGGACACCTTGGCGTAGCCGTAGCCCGGCAGATCCACCAAGTACCCCCTCCCGTCGATGCGGAAGTAGTTGATCTGACTGGTTTTCCCCGGCGCGGCCCCCACCCGGGCAAAGTTCTTCCGGCCCAACAGCCGGTTGATCACCGAGCTCTTCCCCACATTGGACCGGCCGGCGAAGGCCAGCTGGGGCAGGCCGTCCCGCAGAAAGTGCTGCCGGGACACCGCGGAGAGCACGAACTCCGTCTTGTTAAAATTGACCCCCATGGTCCCTCCTCTGTCACTGGCGCAGCACGGTCTCCGCGCCGCTCTCCGCCGCCGGAAAGGACAGGCTCAGCTCCTCCTTCACCACCGCCTGCTCCGGATAGAGCAGGGCCTCCGCCAGCACGGTATCAATGGTCTCCGCCGACACAAAGCGCAGGCCCTCCCGGACCACCGGGTCGATCTCGCTCAGATCCCGCTGGTTCTCCTGCGGGATAATCACCGTGCGGATGCCGCTGCGGTAGGCGGCCATGGTTTTCTCCTTCAGCCCGCCGATGGGCAGCACCCGGCCCCGGAGGGTCACCTCCCCGGTCATAGCCAAATAGGGCCGGACCCGCCGCTCCGTCAGGGCAGAGAGCATGGCGGTGGTGATGGCAATCCCCGCGCTGGGCCCATCCTTGGGCACAGCCCCCTCGGGGAAGTGGACATGGATGTCCTTGGTCTTGTAGAAGTCCGGCTGGATGCCCAGGGGCGCCGTCCGGCTGCGCAGACAGCTGAGGGCCGCGTGGACGGACTCCTTCATCACGTCCCCCAGGTTTCCCGTCAGCTCCAGCTTGCCGCTGCCCTCCATCACATTGACCTCCACCTCCAGCAGCTCCCCGCCGTTCTCCGTCCAGGCCAGCCCGTTGACCACGCCGATCCGCTCCCGGCCGGTCTCCCCGCTGGGGTGGTACCGCCGGGGTCCCAGATAGTCAGCCAAGTCCTTCTCTGTCAAACGAATCTGCTTTACACCGCCCTCCACCAGACGCATGGCGGCCTTTCGGCACAGCTTGGCGCACTGGCGCTCCAGCCGGCGGACACCGGCCTCCCGCGTGTAGCCGGAGAGCAGGGCCCGGAGGCCGCTGTCGCTGATCTGGAGCTGACGGCGGCTGAGCCCGTGCTCCTTGATCTGCTTGGGGAGCAGGTAGTTTTTCGCAATCTGCAGCTTCTCCTCGTCGGTGTAGCTGGAGAGCTCAATGACCTCCATCCGGTCCAGCAGAGGCCGCGGGATGGTGTCGGTGGTGTTGGCGGTGGTGATGAACATCACCCGGCTCAAATCCACCGGAATCTCTAAATAGTGGTCCCGGAAGGCGTAATTTTGCTCTGCGTCCAGCACCTCCAGGAGGGCCGAGGCCGGGTCCCCCCGGTGGTCGGCGCCCAGCTTGTCAATCTCGTCCAAGACCAGCAGGGGATTCATGGACCCGCTGCGGATCACCGCGTCGATGATCCGCCCGGGCATGGCCCCTATGTAGGTCTTGCGGTGTCCCCGGATCTCCGCCTCGTCGTGGACGCCGCCCAGGCTCAGCCGGCTGAGCTTTCGATTCAGCGCCTTGGCCACGGAGATGGCAATGGAGGTCTTGCCCACGCCCGGTGGGCCCACCAAACAGAGGATCTGCCCCTTGGCCTCCGGATTCATCTGCTTGACGGCGATGAACTCCAAAATCCGCTCCTTCACCTTCTCCAGGCCGAAGTGGTCCTGATCCAGCGCCTTCCGGGCGGCGGCCACATTCACCCGCTCCCTGGTGGTGTGGTTCCAGGGCACCTCCAGGCAGATGTCTAAATAGCTGCGGAGCACCGACGCCTCGGCGCTGCTGTAGGACTGTTTGCTGAGCCGCCCCAGCTCCTTGAGGAGCTTCTCCTCCGCCTCCCGCTCCAGCCGCAGGGCCAGAATCTTCTGGCGGTACTCCTCAATCTCGTTGTCCTCGTCGCTCTCCCCCAGCTCCCGGCGGATCACCTGAAGCTGCTCCCGGAGGATGTGGTCCCGCTGGACCTCCCCCACGTGCTGGCGGATCTTCCGCTCCAGCTCCTGCTCCAGGTTGATGATGTCCATCTCCCGCTTCAAGAGCTCATTCATCTTCTCCAGACGGGCGGTGGGACGCAGCTCCTCCAAAATAAGCTGCTTATCCTGATGGCGGAGCATCAGATTCTGGGCGATGTAGTCGGCCAGATACCCCGGGTCCCGGCTGTCCGCCGCCACGCTTAGGATCTCGTCGCCGCCCCGCGGGGACAGCTCACAGTACTCCTGCACATTGGAGAAGGTCTGGCGCAGCAGGGCCTCCAGCTTATCCCGGCTGATCCGGGGCTTCCGCTCCGGCAGCAGCTCCACATGGGCCCGGAGATAGGGGGTGGTCTGCCACAGCCGCTTGAGCACGGCCCGGCTCTTCCCCTCCATCAAAACCCGGATGGCCCGCTCACTGATCCGAAGAATCTGCCGGATGGCGGAGACGGTACCGATGGCATACAGGTCCTCCTCCGAGGGCAGGAAGGTGCCGATCTCCCGCTGGGCGACCAAAAAGATCTCCTCGTCGTTCTCCATGGCCCGCTCCAGGGCCCGGATGGAGGCCTCCCGCTCCACATCCAGGCTCATGAGCATATTGGGGAAGATCGTCAGTCCCCGCAGCGCCATGGCGGGAATATTTAAGGTGGTCTGTTCCATGGTAAGAATGCTCCTTTCTCACAGGGCACAGGCCCTGTCTGAGATAGGCAAAAAAAGTATTCGTTGAAAAAGAGGCGTCAGAGGGCGCCTCTTTTTTCTCCTCCTCCCCTTACGAGGCGGAGTCATGGCGCTCCCGGCTCTGCTCCGCGGACATATGCCGATGGGTGTGGGCCATATCCCGCTGGATCTCCGGCAGCTCCTCCCCCCTGACACAGGGGGCGGTCACCCGGACCTGCACCACCGTGGGGTCCGAGGGAATGTCGTACATAATCTCGGTGAGCAGGCCCTCCATCACCGCCCGCAGCCCGCGGGCGCCGATGTTGCGCTCGATGGCCTTGTCGGCCACCGCCTCCAGGGCATCCTTGTCGAAGCAAAGCTCCACCTCGTCATAGGAGAACAGCTTCTGGTACTGCTTCACCAGAGCGTTCTTGGGCTCGGTGAGAATCCGCACCAAATCCCCCCTGTCGAGGGACTCCAGCGGCGCGATCACCGGCAGGCGGCCCACCAGCTCGGGGATGATGCCGAACTTCAGCAGATCGTGGGGCTGGACCTCCTTCAGAAGCCTCCCCACATCCCGCTCCCGCTTGCTCTCGATCTCCGCGCCGAAGCCGATCCCCTTCTTGTCCAGGCGCTTCTCGATGATCTTCTCCAGACCGTCAAAGGCGCCGCCGCAGATAAAAAGGATGTTGTGTGTGTCGATCTGGATAAACTCCTGATGGGGGTGCTTGCGTCCCCCCTGCGGGGGCACATTGGCCACCGTGCCCTCTAAAATCTTCAAGAGAGCCTGCTGAACCCCCTCGCCGGACACATCCCGGGTGATGGAGGTATTCTCACTCTTGCGGGCGATCTTGTCGATCTCATCCACATAGATGATGCCCCGCTCCGCCAGCTCCACATCGTAGTCCGCGGCCTGAAGCAGGCGCAGAAGGATATTCTCCACGTCGTCGCCCACATAGCCGGCCTCTGTGAGGGTGGTGGCGTCAGCGATGGCGAAGGGCACCTTCAGAATCCGGGCCAGCGTCTGGGCAAAGAGCGTCTTGCCCGAGCCGGTGGGCCCCACCATCAGGATGTTGCTCTTCTGCAGCTCCACCTCGTCGTCCCCGCCGTAGAAGATGCGCTTGTAGTGGTTGTACACCGACACCGACAGCGCCACCTTGGCGGAGTCCTGACCGACGACATACTGGTCCAAGATCTCCTTGATCTCCCGGGGCGTGGGCACCTCCGCCGGCGTCTCCAGCCCCTCGGCACTCTCGGGAAACTCCTCCTCAATGATGCTCATACAAAGCCGGATGCAGTTGTCACAGATACGCACACCGGGTCCCTGGATCATCCGGCTCACCTGCTCCTCATAGCGGCCGCAGAAGGAGCAGCGCAGGGACTTCTTATTTTCCTCGCTCATAGGCGTCTACCTCTTATCCAGCACTTTGTCAATGAGGCCATAGGCCATGGCCTCCTCCGCGCTCATAAAGTTGTCCCGCTCACAGTCCGCCGTCACCACCTCAATGGGCTTGCCGGTATTCTCGGAGAGGATGCGGTTCATACGTGTCTTGATGATCTCCAAACGCTTGAGATGGATGGCCATATCGGTGATCTGGCCCTGTGTACCGGCGGAGGGCTGGTGGATCATGATCTCCGCGTTGGGCAGAGCGATCCGCTTGCCCTTGGCCCCCGCCGCCAGAAGGAAGGCCCCCATGCTGGCCGCCATTCCCACGCAGATGGTGGACACATCGCAGCGGACATACTGCATGGTGTCATAGATGGCCATCCCTGCGGTGACAGAGCCGCCGGGGCTGTTGATATACAGCTGGATGTCCTTGTCCGGGTCCTGGGACTCTAAATGGAGCAGCTGGGCCACCACCAGACTGGCCGTGGTGTCGTTGACCTCCTCGCCTAAAAAGATAATCCGGTCATTGAGCAGGCGGGAGAAGATGTCATAGGACCGCTCACCCCGGTTGGTCTGTTCGATGACATAGGGAACTAAGCTCATAGTGTAAACCTCCTGACAAAAAATAGGGAACCCCTCTCTGCACATACAACAGCACTATTCTACCCAGTTTATGGGAAATCAAACAGCGCCATGCCCGCCGCCGGTCAGGGACCGCAAGGGAGGCCCGCCCCCAAGGGCTTCACCCCCCGGCCCGCGGACCCCAAGCCCGCCTGCAGGGGAGCAATTGCGCTTGAAAGGAACCCAACAGGGGTTCCTTCCACACAATCCGCCTCACCGCCGCCAAAAGTCCCATTGCTTTCCAAAAGCAATCTGCGGGAGGGGGCACACTCCCCCTCCCTCAGATCAAACCTCTCGCTGCTGTACGCTTACTCCTCGGGCTCCTCCTCGTCCTTGGGGGCAGCCTTCTTGGTGGTGCGCTTCTTGGGCTTCTCCTCCCCCTCGGTGGGCTCCGCGGCCTTCTTGGAGGCGCGCTTCTTGGGCTTCTCCTCCCCCTCGGCGGGCTCCGCGGATTCCGCGGCCTTCTTGGAGGCGCGCTTCTTGGGCTTCTCCTCCCCCTCGGCGGACTCCTCGCCCTCCGGCGCCTTCTCCTCAAACTTGGTGGCGATGGCGCTGTCCACCACCACCTTCACAGCCTTGGTGTTGACCAGCTGATTCTTAATCGTCCCCTGATCAATGTACTTCTTCAGATCCTCCGCCTTCATGCCGTACTGGCCGGCGGCCCGCTCATACTCGGCCTCGATCTCCTCGTCGCTGACCTCCACGCCCTCGGCCTTGGCCAGCGCCTCTAAGGCCAGATCCAGACGCACCTGACGCAGGGCCGGGGTCTGCGCCTGCGCCATCACGGACTCATCGTCAAGGCCGGCCAGCTTGAGATACTGCTCATAGGGGATGCCCTGCTGCTGGATCTGCATCTTCAGGTTCTCCACGAACCGCCGGGCCTGCTCATCCACCATGGGCTGGGGCACGTCGCACTGGATGCCCTCGGCCACCTGCTCCATCAGCGCCTCCTCAAAGGCGTGATCCACGGCGTTCTGCCGGTCGGCGGCAATCTTGGCCTCGATGTCCTTCTTCAGCTCCTCCAAGGTGTCAAACTCGGACACATCCTTGGCAAACTCGTCGTCCAGCGCGGGGACCTCCTTGCGCTTCACGGCGTTGACCTTCACATGGAACACCACGGCCTTGCCGGCCAGATCCGCGTGATAGTCCTCGGGGAAGGTGATGTCGATGTCCTTCTCCTCCCCGGCGGCCATGCCCGCCAGCTGCTCCTCGAAGCCGGGGACGAAGCTGCCGGAGCCGATCTCCAGATCGAAGTTCTCCCCCTTGCCGCCATCAAAGGGCTTATTGTCAAGGAAGCCCTCAAAGTCGATATTGGCCACATCGCCGTTCTCCACCGGCCGGTCCACGCCCAGCATACGGGTGTTCCGCTCAGCCAGCTGGTTCAGCCGCTCCTGAATGTCCTCCTCCGTGACCTTCACCTCGCCCTTGGGGGCGCTGAGCCCCTTGTACTGGCCCAAGGTCACCTCGGGGTACACATACACCGTGGCCTTGAAGGAAAAGCCGTCCTTGGACACGCTGAGAAGCTCCACCTCGGGATAGCCCACGGGCTCCAGCTTCTCCTCGCTCACAGCGGCCACATAAGCGTCGGGCATTGCGATATTGATAGCCTCGTCGTAGAAGATCTCCACACCGTACAGGTTCTCGATCATCTTCCGGGGGGCCTTGCCCTTGCGGAAGCCGGGCACATTGATCTGATGGCGCACCTTGCGGTAGGCCTTCTCAATGGCGGCGTCAAAGGCAGCAGCGTCCACCTCTACGGTCAAGGCAACCTGATTCTTTTCCAGTTTTTCACAATTCTTAACACTCATATTCCTTTTCCTCCGTTTACTTGCCCCTCACAATCCGGGCAATTCTGCATTGTAGCATATAAATATGAAAAAATCTACTGTTTTCTGCAAAAATCAAATAATTTTTAGTCACAGATTTTTTTTGGGACGAAGCGCAGGTAATCCGCCGCCACCAGCGCGTAATCCACGCCATCCCTATGTCCCTCCACAGCCCGGCGGTGGGCGTAGCCGTGCAGGTGTCCGTAGAAGCACCGCTCCACGCCGTACTCCTGCAGCTTCCATAGGATCTCCGGGCAGCGATAGCCCTCGTACAGCGGAGGATAGTGGAGAAAGGCCAGAATCCGACGCCCCTCCGAGAGCTTCATGGAGGCCTCCAGCCGGAGGACCTCCCGCTTCAGCATCTTCTCCGTGTGGGGCTTGGCCTCCTCCTCGAAGAACCACCCCCGGGTGCCGCAGAGGGCATAGTCCCCGTAGAAGCGGCAGTTGTTGTGGAGAATATCAATCGTGGTGATCCCATGCTCGTCAAAGAACCGCTCCATCTTGCTGGCGGTGTTCCAAAAGTAGTCGTGGTTGCCCTTGAGCAGGAGCTTTTTCCCCGGCAGGGCGTCAATAAACCGAAAGTCCGGCAGGCTCTGCTGCAGATCCATCCCCCAGGAGCTGTCCCCGCACAAAACGGTGACATCCTCCTCCCCCAGCGGGGAGAAGCCCTCCCGCAGCCGCTCCACATGGTTCTCCCATCCGGGGCCAAAGATATCCATGGGCTTGTTCACGCCCAATCCCAGGTGCAGATCCCCGATGGCGTACAGCGCCAAGGACCTCCCCCCTCTCCGTCAAAATCATCTAAGCTCCGTCCCCCGCCGCTCAATCCCGGAAGGTGGAGCGCCACCGCTCCTCCTCCCCATGCTCATGGGGCGGCTCTGTTCCGCCCTCCTCCTCGTCGTCATAGACGAGGGGCGCACCGCAGAGGGGACAGAAAAGCCGCCGCCCCGGCCCCCACTGGGGCCGCACGGTCTGCTCCCCGCAGCTGGGACAGCGCAGCTTCCAAAGGGCGGCCACCGCCAAAATCATCAGCAGACCCGCCAGCAGCACCCCGCCGATCATCCATCCGGCCCCCGCCGGCCCCAAGTCCAGCAGCTGCCCCAGCACCGCTGTCAGCACCAGCACCGCCGCCGAGGCCATGGCAAAGGACAGCGAGATTCTCGCCCACTTTCTGGAAACCCTCGCGCCCATCTCCGCCGCCTCCCTCTTCTCTGAAACGTGGCTCACCGCAAAAAGCGCAGCACCACCTGCTCCATGTCCTCCTTCTTGGCCACCGCGTCAAACCGGACGGCCTTCCCCCGCAGGGCGGCCAGCCGCGCCGGCGTCTCCACGCCGCTGACGCTCTGGAGCTGGTCCAGCCGGTCCAGACTGTCCGCCGCCGGCGTCTCGCCGATGGCATCGAGGACGCTGTCGCAGAACTTGTAGGGGCTGGCGGTGGAGGCAAAGACAGCCGCCCTCCCGTCCCCGGTCTCCCGGCGATAGTCCTCCAGCACCTTGGCCGCCACGGCGGTGTGCGTGTCAATGAGATAGCCGTCGGCATACACTGCGGCGATGGTGCTCTTGGTGTCCTCCTCGCCGCAGAACCCGCCGTAAAACAGCTCCTGGAGCTTCTCCCGCATCTCTGCGCTGATCTCATAGCGCCCGGTCCGGCCCAGCTCCTCCATATACCCCCGCACAAGGGCATCATCCCCCCCGGAGAGGTCAAAGAGCAGACGCTCCAAATTGCTGGAGATCAGGATATCCATGGAGGGGCTCATCGTGGTGTGGAAGGGCCGGTTCCTGTCGTAGACGCCGGTGCGGATAAAATCCGTCAGCACGTCGTTGCGGTTGGAGGCACAGATCAGCTTCCCCACAGGGATCCCCATCTTCCTGGCGTAGTAGCAGGCCAAAATATTCCCAAAATTCCCGGTGGGCACACAGTAATTCACCTGCTCCCCCGGCTTCACCGCCCCCTCGTTCAGCAGATCGCAGTAGGCGGAGACATAGTAGACCACCTGGGGCAGGATCCGCCCCCAGTTGATGGAGTTGGCGGAGGACAGGAAGTACCCCCGCCCGGACAGCTCCTCCCGGATGGCCTCATCGGAGAAGATCCGCTTCACGCCGCTCTGGGCATCGTCAAAATTCCCCTCCACGGCGCAGACGCCCACATTCTCCCCCTCCTGCGTGACCATCTGGATCTTCTGGATCTCACTGACCCCGTGCTCGGGGTAGAACACCAGGATCTTCGTCTGGGGCACATCGGCAAACCCCTCCATGGCGGCCTTCCCGGTGTCCCCGGAGGTGGCCACCAGAATACAGGCCGTCCGCTGCTCCCCGGTTTTCCGCAGGCTGGCGCTGAGGAGCTGGGGCAGCATCTGCAGAGCCATGTCCTTAAATGCGCTGGTGGGCCCATGCCACAGCTCCAGGCAGTAGGTCCTCCCCCCCACCTGCCGCAGCGGCGCCGCCGCCGGATGGTCATACTTGGCGCCGCTGTAGGCAAACTCCGCGAATTCCAGCAGCTCCTCCTGGGAGAAGTCATCCAAAAACTTCCCCATCACAAAGGCCGTCCTCTGCCGGTAATCCATCCCGCAAAGGGCCTGTACCTCCTCCTGCCCCAGCACAGGGAAGCACTCCGGCGTAAACAGCCCCCCATCCCGGCTCAGTCCCATCTGAATGGCCTCCGCCGCGCAAAAACGCAGCGTCTTATCCCTTGTACTCAAATACTTCATAAAGGTTCTCCCTCCCAAAAATCCCTAACGCCTAAGCTGCTCCATAAACCTTGCCAAATTCCCAAACGCCACCTTCTCCACCAGCGTCTCCGGGTGCCCCCGCCGCTCCATAGCCGTCCACAGCGCCGGCACCTGCTCCACGCCGTCAAAGACCAGCGTTCCGCCGTCAAAGTCGGAGCCCAGCCCCAGGCCGTTCTCCCCGCCCAGGGCCAAAAAGTGCTCCATATGGTCCGCGACCGTCTCCACCGTCGGATTCTCCCCCAAAAAATCGGCATAGAAGTTGATCCCCACGAACCCGCCCCGCGCAAAGAGGGCCCGGGCCATGTCGTCCGTCAGATTCCTGCTGTGGGGGCACAGGGCACGGCTGTCGGAGTGACTGGCCAGCACCGGCCCCTCCCCCAGCTCCATGATCTCCCAGAACCCCCGGTCGCTGAGGTGGGACACATCCACCGCCATCCCCCGCTGCCAGAGGGCCCGAACAAAGTCCCGACCGGCCTCGGTAAGCCCCTGATCCGTGGTGTGCGGCCCGGCCAGGGCGTTGGCGTGATTCCACGTCAAATTCACCCACCGGACCCCCCACTCCCGCACGGTGTCTATCTTGGCCATGTCGCAGTCCATCAGCTCCGCCCCCTCGATAGAGAGGCAGCAGTTCTCCATCAGCGCCGGCTGGGCGGCCTTGGCCGCCATAAAGTCCCGCGCCCGCCCCTGAATATAGGGCCACCGCTCCGCCTCCGCCAGCTCCGCGCTGTCGGCATAGAGCGCAAATACCTGTCCCATCGGCGCATAATCACGCAGACGCGCCAGATCCACATGCCCGGAGCTCCGCTCCAAAGACCCTCCCTTGGCATGGGTAAACCAGAGCGTATCACAATGCGCGTCAAAATAGGATCGAATCATCACATCAGCCTCCATTTTTAATAAGAAATATAGGAGTTAGGAATTAAAAAGCATTCTCAATATAATGAATATACCCCTTCCCCGCCGGATCAATATAGATCTCCGCCACATCAAAGCGGGCGGGGCAGTCGATCCCCTTCTCGCTGAGATAGCGCGCGGCGGCGGCGCGGAGGTGCGCCTGCTTTTGAGGGCCCACGTACTCTCTGGGCAGTCCCATCGCTATATTGGTCCGCGTCTTGACCTCCACAAAGCAGAGGGTGCCGCCGTCCCTTGCGATCAGGTCGATCTCCCCCTCCCGGCAGCGGTAGCGCCTCTGGAGGACAACGCGTCCCTTTCGGTGTAAGTACCCCGCCGTCAGGGCCTCGCCATGACGGCCTATGTCATCCCTGCTCCCCACGCCTAACCTCCCACTTCTTCAGAAAGCTCCGGCGGTGGAGGGGACAGGCCCCGTGGGCCTCCAGCGCGGCATAGTGGTCCTTGGTGCCATAGCCCTTGTGCCGCTCAAAGCCGTACTGGGGATACTGCGCCGCCGCCTCCGTCATATACCGGTCCCGGCTGACCTTGGCCAGGATGGAGGCCGCCGCGATACTGACGCTGCGGCTGTCCCCCTTCACCGCGGTCTCGTGGGCCGTCAGCAGGGCGCAGCGGCTCCCGTGGTCCCGGTTGCCGTCAACAAGGGCGTAGTCCGCCGCCGTGCCGAGGCCGTCAACGGCCATCTGCATGGCTTTGATCCGGGCGTTGAGAATGTCGATCTCATCAATCTCCGCCGGCCCCACAGAGGCCACCGACCAAGCGAGGGCCTGCTCCTGAATCTGCCCGAACAGCGCCTCCCGGCGCTTCGGCGTCACCTGCTTGGAGTCATTCAGGTAGGGCAGCGCCAGCCCCCTGGGCAAAATCACCGCGGCGGCGTACACCGGACCGGCCAAGGGCCCCGCCCCGGCCTCATCCACCCCGCACACGGCGGCATACCCCGCCGCGTAGGCGGCCTCCTCCAGCTCCCAGCCTAACATCTCTCTCCCTCCCCGCTTCAAGCGATTCTCCGCCGCCTCCGCGGCTCACACATCCTCCGGCATCTCCAGTGTAAAGCGTCCCAGCTTGCCCCCCCGGAACTCGTCCAAGAGGATTTTGGCCATCCGCTCCGTGTCGATCTCGCCGCCCCGGAGGACGAAGCCCCGCTTCCTCCCCGCCTTCTCAAGCAGCTCATAGCCGGTGTCCTCCGGCCCGATCTCGATCTTATACCGCTGGACCAGCGCCTCGCCGTAGTGCTCCGCCAGATAGGCGATCAGGCGGCAGGAGAGCTCCTCTACGTCCATCACCTCGTCCTTCACCGCCCCGGTGTAGGCCAGATGGAGTCCCACCTGCTCGTCCTCGAACCTGGGCCAGAGGATGCCCGGGGTGTCCAGCAGCTCCAGCCCCCGGTCCACCACCACCCACTGCTTGGCGCGGGTGACGCCGGGCCGGTCCTCGGCCTTGGCGGTTTTCCGGCCGGCCACCCTGTTGATGAAGGTGGATTTTCCCACATTGGGGATACCTAACACCATCACACGGACCACCCGGCCCGCCTGCCCCCGCTGGGCGTAGGCGGCCAGCTTCTCCCGGAGCAGTTCCCGGACGGCGCCGGCGAAGCGCTCCGTCCCCCGTCCCTCCTTGGCGCTGGTCTCGATCACCGCGCAGCCCTTTCCGGCAAAATAGTCCCGCCACAGCTTGGTGGCCGCCGGGTCCGCCTGATCCGCGCGGTTGAGCACCACAAGGCGGGGCTTCCCCGCCGTCAGCTCCTCCACGTCCGGGTTCCGGCTGGAGAGGGGGATTCGGGCGTCAAGAATCTCACACACCGCGTCCATGTGCTTCATCTGCTCGGCCACCATCCGCCGTGTCTTGGTCATGTGTCCGGGATACCACTGGATATTCATAGATACCTCTCGATCTGATTTCAACGGATCAGCCCGATGCGGCTGAAATCCCGCTCCCCGCTGCCGGGAAGCTCCCCGGTGTACTGGGCGGACCGGCCGGGGAAGATAACGAATACCGCCTTCCCCACCACATACCGCTCATCCACCGGCCCCAGGAGGGTGCTGCGGCTGTCGGTACTGTGGTTGCGGTTGTCCCCCATTAAAAACAGCTCTCCCTCCGCCAGCGTCAGGGGAAAGTCCGTCCCCTCGGCGGAGTAGGTCCGCTCGGCGATGTAGCCCTCCTCTATGGCTACCCCGTCCACATAGACGGTGCCGGTGTAGAAGTCGATGTCCACCGTCTGCCCGCCCACGGCGATGACCCGCTTGATAATGGTCTCATTCAAGGGGGCGTTGAACTGGTGGACCATCACCACATCCCCGGCCTGAATGTCGCAGAGCCCGGCGCGCAGCACCAGCACCCTGTCCCCGGCATAGAGGGTGTGCTGCATGGAGGGCCCCTGCACGGTGATCAGCTGGGCCACAAACAGGAACAGCAGCACCACGATCAGCACCGCCCCCAGCAGGGAGCGCACCCAGTCAAAGAGGATGCTTCCCTCCTCCTTTTTCTTCTCACCGGTCTCCTCAGGCGTCTCCCCCTGGACCTCCCTGGCGCGCTCCGGGACCGCCGAAGCCTCCGGCTGTTCTATCTCCCCCCGCGGGGTCTTATTCTCCTCGTCAGCCATATTTCCATACTCCTTCATATTACAAATCCGTAATCATTCACCAATAGCATAGTTTACCACAAGTTTCCCCATATTACAATCTTAAAATAGCGGGAGGCGGTCCTTTGCCGCAGGAACCGCCCCCCCTGTATGCCGCGGACCATCTACTGCCCGCCGTTTTGCGTCTGCTCGATAGACAGCATGGCGCTGCCCTGCACCACCACCTGCTCCTGTTCCACGTCAAAGACCGCGTACCACCCCATCTGCTCCTCCTCGCCGGCCCCCCTCGGCCCGCCGAACAGGCGCAGCTGGGTAGGGGACTCCCAGCGGACGGCGATGATCTCCCCGTCCTCGCCCCAGTCCGTGATGGTGCGGCTCATGCCGTAGCCCTTGGTGCTGACGGTGTAATCCAGCCCCTCCCGGCTCAGATCCACCCAGTAGGTGCCGTCCTCGGACCAGAACCGGGCCAGGGTCACGCTGTCCGCCAGACGCCTGTCCGTCAGTTCCTCCACCAGCGACGCCACGGCCTCCCAGTCAGCAAACCAGTCCCGGTGCAGCAGTGCCCACCGCTCGGTGCTGATCCGCCGCCCGTCAAAGGGCTCCTCCGACAGCGCCGCCCGGTCGCTGAGGTAGACGGCCTCCCCGTCGGTGATTAGGAAGCTGTAGCGCCGGTCCTGAATCGTCCCGCCGCAGCGCCGGTCGTCCCTGCGCAGGAGGAAGTGGCCGTTCTCAAAGATCACGTCATAGATCACCGGCCTGCCGCCGGCGGCGGTGCTGACAATGCGCAGCATGTCCCCGTTCCCCCCGGACACACGGCCCAAAAACTCCTGTAACCGCGCCTCGCCCTCCTGATCCGCCCTCCCGGCGGCGTCGATGCGCAGATCACAGTCAATCTCCTCGGCCTTTAGGTCGAGGGACAGGCGCTCCAGATCCCTGTACCCATAGCGCACCTGCTCCTCCCCGACGCCGATCTGGAACTCGGCGCAGTACCGCTTCCCGCCGATCTCCTTGATCAGCCGGTAATGCCCGTCGCTGACGGTGTAGCGGTAGGGCAAAAAGCTGAAGGAGTTCTCCCACACCTCCCCCGGCGCGGCCACATACCCGATCTCGTTCCACCCCGCGTTCTCCGCCAGCGGCAGGGCGTACCACTGGCCGTTCCGCTCCACCTCGAGGGCGTACTCCGCGCCGAAGGAGATCTCCTCCTCCCCGGTATTCTCCACGATATAATTAAAGCTCTCCACACTCTTGTCATACTGCTCATGCTCCACCGAGAGCACCGCCCCCTCTTGGGCAAAGTCCCCCTCCCCATAGGGCGAGGGCGTCAAATCCTCCCCACAGGAGAACAGACTGCTCACCAGCAGCACAGCCGCCGCCATCCAAACCAACCAACGCCTCATAAAGCCACCTCATTTCCAAAACCAAGCACTCCCCGGCCTTCTCATCCACAAACACAGCATCTTAGACGCCCCGCCCCACAAAAAGTTCCAGCCCCCCGCCGGGATTTACAATTTGTTCTCATTCTCCCCCGCTCCCCCGCCTCCCATACCCCGCACGCGCCAACGGCGCAGTGCCCGAATCGCCCTCGGCAGAGTTTCGCGGCCCGGAGGCCGCGAAAGCAATGAAAATCATTTGATCCGGAAACCGCGTTTTCGGATCAAATCCCTCTCGCGGAGCGAGCGTCGCAGGGCAAAGCCCGAGGCGCAGCGGCTTTTTTTGCAGTATCGGCAGCATCTTTCATGGCATCGGCGGCAGTGTCGGCAGCTGATGATGC
>JAAWSV010000001.1 GCA_022801715.1 Oscillospiraceae bacterium | reverse complement strand
CCCGGCCCATGGGCCGGGGTCCTCTCTGTCTTAATCGAAATTATTTTGCCTTCTTAACCTCCATATTGTGGAGCCAAGTAACCAGCAGCGGGCAGAGAATCGCGGTGACGATAACGGCGCAGGTCACCTGCGCGGTAGCGGCCTCGGCGATGGCCAGCAGGCCGGCATCCGCGGCAGCCACGGCGGCGGGGGTAGCGGCGGCATTGCCGGCGGTGGTACCGATGGCGGCGCCTACCTCGGGATGCTCAATCCCCAGCGCCTTCACGGGACGCAGGATCTTATACACGGCATAGCCGGCCAGACCGGTAAGCAGGGTGCAGACCACGCCCAGCAGGATGCCGGGGGCGCCGCCCACAATCAGGTTCTTCAGGTTCAGACCGGCGCCCAAGGGGAAGGCGAAGAAGGGGATCATCATGGTAGCGCCGGGGATGCAGAACTTGCGGATGTCCTCGTCCAGGTTGCCCAAGATGCAGCCCACCACGATGGGGATCACGCAGCCAACCAAGGTGTTGATGGGGATGTTGGCAATACCGCTGGCGCCCAGGGCCACCATGGTGAAGAAGGGGCCGTCGTTGATGGACAGGATGGACACGGCGCCCACGTCGGTGGCGTCGCCGTACTCACCGGCCAGGGAGGCGTAGAGGCCGCCGTTGGAGTTGGCGATAGCCGCCACGATGGCCAGAGGGGTCAGGCCCATGATGCCGGCGGAGCCCCAGATGTTGCTGACCAGCAGACCCACGGCAATACCGATGAGGACCTTGACCAGGGTGATGATGACGCCCTTGGCCAGAGGCACGCCGGCCCGCTTGAAGTCGATGGTGGCGCCGTTGCAGAACAGGAACACCGCCAGAATGGGCATGGCGCCGGACTTCCACAGATAGGTGGTAAAGGTGCCGTCATACCAGGTCCAGACCTGGCCGAAGAAGGTGTTGACCACCGCGCCCAGCAGCAGGGGGACGACCATCAGGCCGCCAGGAATCTTCTTAACGCTTTGCAGAATCTTCATAGCTTATTTCTCCCTAAATTGTTGATATATTTTCCTTGGGAGGGAGAGATCTTCTCCCTCCCAAGGGGCCCGCTTTTGCGTAAAAGCGGAGGTGCGCATTTTTACAGCACGATAACCGCCACGCCGTCGGGAATGACCGTGATCCTGGCGTCCTTCTTGCCCTTCCCCGCCAGAATCTCATCGGCCTTGGCGATGGCCTCGTCCATGGAGTGGGCGGGGATCATGTGCAGATTCCGGACCATCTCGTCCTCGGCGTCGGAGATGTAGATCACGTCGGCCCGCTGGAGCAGGCGGACAAAGATCTGGGACTGCCACTGGTCGGGGATGGTCTTCTCCTTGGGGGTGGCGCGGAACTGATCCATCAGCTTCTGATTGTCCGCCTCGTTCTTGAAGGTCTCATAGAATACCGGCGCGCCGTGGCCGTCGCTGGACTTGGCCACCATGATGATGACGCCGCCCTCGTTGACGGTGGCCTCGGCGGCGGTCATGCCCTTGACGGCCTGATAGATGTTCTGGTCCAGAGGATAGCCGCCGTTGGTGGAGATGACGATGTCCGCGGGAATCTTATCCACCTGGCAGTACTGGAGCAGGAAGTTCCGGCCGGCCACATGGGCCCGGTCACAGTCACCGGCCACGGCGAAGAGCACCTCATGGGAGGCGCTGACCACCACGTTGCAGATGAAGGCTAAATGGGCGGCACGGGCGGCATAGAGCATATCCTCATGGATGGGGTTGCCCTCGATGACGCCGGTGCGGGCATAGGGGCTGTCGATAAACTCGGCGTTGTGGTTGTAGCAGACGGTGGTGCGGCTGGCGATGCCGGGGAGGATGCTCTTGCGGCCGCCGGAGAAGCCGGCGAAGAAGTGGGGCTCGATGAAGCCCTCGGCCACCAGCAGGTCCGCCTCATAGGCCAGCTTGTTGATGATCAGCTCGCCGCCGGAGGGCAGCTTGCCAAGGTCCACTAAATTGCTCTCGTCGGCGCAGTCGTGGACCACGATCTTCTCCGCCTTCACGATGTCCTCGCCGAACTTGTGCACCAGCTCCTCCTTGGTGGTCTCCCGATGGAGGCCGGTGGAGATCAGGATGGTGATGTCCGCGTCGGGATTGCCCTTGCGGATCTCGGAGAGCATCTGGGGCATGATGATCTTGCTGGGCACGGGACGGGTGTGGTCGCTAGCGATGATGACCACGTTCTTCTTGCCGATGGCCATCTCGGAGAGCTTGGGCGTGCCAATGGGGTGGGCCAGAGCGTCCCGGACCAGCTCCTCCTGGCTCTTCTCCGGCACGTACTCGGTCATCTTGGAGATAAGGGAGCCGTTGTAGCGCGCGTCAGGGATGCTGATCTCCATCTTTTCCTTCCCGTAGGGCAGTTGGATGTTCATAGTGATCGTTCCTCCTCTTTTCAATACTGTGTCACTGATGTTCCTCTCCGCCGGCAGCCGAAGGCCCGCCGGCGCTCCTTATTGCAGCGGCAGCCCCAGCGGACCGCCGTCCTACAATCCTAAAAAAGCCGTCCCTGCACCGCGGGACCGATCAGGTGCCTCTCCTCCAGAAGGAGCCGTCCCGGCCGGCCCTCTGTCAGCTCCACGGCCCGATAGGGACCTATCAAACAGCCGGGCTCCACGATGGCAAAGGCCTCTGCGCAGGGCGGCTCCCCCGCCCGCAGGGCGCCCAGCCCCACCGGGCCGCCGCTGAGTTCCAGCCCGGTCTGGATGCTCCGCACCGGCGAAAACTGCCACAGGCGCCCCGCCAGCTCCAGCAGCTCCTCCACCCGCTCCCGCTGAAAGCAGATGCCGTCCTCCTCCATCAGAACCTCCCGCTCCAGAAAGAGGATGAAATAGGTGAACACCTCCTCCTCCGGATTCCGGTTCATCCAGAAGCCCCGGACGTGGCTGTACGGCGCGAACCGATACAGCGTCTGCTTATAGTCGTGGGTGCAGTGCTCCGTACAGCCCAGCTGGAAATCCGCCGTCAGCTTCCCCTGGTTCCAGGCGGCGATCTCCTCCCGCGTACAGCCCTCAGCGTTCCAGTACCCGGCCCAAAAGGCCAGACCGGCCCGCTCCAGGGCGGCGTCGAAGTCCGTCACAAAGCCGTCGTACAGGTCCGTGCGCAGAAACTGCAAGGACAGATCACAGTAGGCGGGCACTTACTTCTCCTTCAGCTTGCGCAGAGCGAAGAGGACGGCGTCCTCCTTGCCGAAGGCCCCGGCCTTGGTGACGGTTTTCAGCCCGTCCATCTCACCGCCCACCAGCCGCATCATGGGCAGGCCCACGGCGATCTCGGAGAGAATGGCGGAGCCGTTGGCCCCCAGCGCGGCCAGCACGCCCATGGCGGTGTCGCCGCCGGTGATGAAGGCCCCGGACACCTTGGCCCGGGCAAAGACGGCCCTGGCCATCTCCCCCATCATATTCTGGACATACTCGCTGACCTCCGCGGTCTCCATCCCCAGCTTGGCCCCCGCCTCGCTGGACAGAGCCAGCTCAGAGCGGTCATAGGTGGAGCTGGAGAGGAGGATGGTGTCCCTCCCCGCGTTCAGGCTCTCCACCACCGCGTCGATATAGGGGGCGGTGGTCTCCTCCCCCGCGAGGATCTTATGTACCGGCACCTGCACCAGCTTCACGCCGGCGGCCTCGGCGGCCTTGATCTGCCCGTTGGTCACGGCGCTGACGCTGGCGGCGATGCCCAGCGCGGGATAGGTCCTGCTCTCCAGCTCCATGATGTTGTCCGCCATGGCGGCGGTGCCCACCCAGAGGGTCCGCTTCCCCAGCGCCCGGGCGGCGGAGATAATCCTCTGGAGGTCGCTGTTGAGCTCCGCGTCGAAGGTGAACAGCCGGCACCCGGTGAGGTCGATCTTGTCCCCCCGGATCTCCTTTAGGGACACATGGCGCACCTCCTCGGCGTAGACCCTCCGCAGGATATTCGCTAAATTGTCCTCGGTGACGGACTTCTTGGGGTCCTTGGCCAGCTCCGTCTGGGTGATGGGCACGCCCTTGAGCATGTGGACGCCGTTTACCGTGGTCCGCTCTAAATCCGGCAGAGCGGGGGCGAAGATCACCAGCTCGCTGCCGTAGGCCTCGTCCACCGCCTGTACCTCCTCGGCCACATTGCCCCGGAGGGTGGAGTCCACCTTCTTGATCACGTACTTATAGACGGACAGGTCCACGTCCTCCACCGCCCTGGCGGTGACAGCCCTGGCCTCGTCCCCGGTGAGCCCCCGGCTCTCGGTGTCGATGACCACGGAGCTGGCGTCGGCGGGCAGGGGACGGCCGGCGAACATCACGCTGGTGTCCAGCCCCCGGCGGCACATCTGCACGCCGGTGTCGTTGGAGCCGGTAAAGTCGTCGGCGACGATCAGATATCGGTTCATGCGGGGTCCTCCCTTTTCCTCTCTTCTTCTAATGCCATGCGCATAAAATCCCTGTAGGGGCGGGCAGTGCCCGCCCGCTCCATCAAGCATGCCGCGTGCTATCGTTCAGGCGAATCCCAATCCGCCCCTATCTATTCTCCGCCAGCTGGATGGCGTAGGAGATGGCGTTACCTAAGCTCAGCTCATTGGCGTGGCCGCTGCCGGCGTGGCCGTAGCCGGTGCCGTGGTCCACGCTGGCCCGGATAATGGGCAGCCCCAAGGTCACGTTGACCCCGGCCACCGCCTCCCAGTGCTTCTCCTCCTTGTTGTAGACGAACCCCTTCACCTTCAGGGGGATGTGCCCCTGGTCATGGTACATCACCACCACGATGTCGTACCAGCCGCCCAGCGCCTTGGAGAACACGGTGTCCGGCGGGGTGGGCTTCCGCTCCGGGATGTCGATCCCCTCGCTGAGGGCCGCGTCGATGGCGGGCTGGATCTCCTCCACCTCCTCGGTGCCGAACATTCCATTCTCGCCGCAGTGGGGATTCAGCCCCGCCACGCCGATCTTGGGCGCCTTGATGCCCAGCGCCCTGCAGGCGTTGTTGGCGATGTGGATGCAGTCCAAAACCCGGTCCTTCTTCACCCTGTCGCAGGCCTCCCGGAGGGACACGTGTGTGGACACGTGAACTACCCGCAGGTTCTCGTGGGCCAGCATCATGGTGTACTTGGAGGTCTTGGTGTAGTCGGCGTAGATCTCCGTGTGGCCGGAGTAGTGGTGCCCGGCCATGTTGATGGCCTCCTTGGAGAGGGCGTTGGTCACGGTGGCGTCGATCTCCCCGGCCATGGCCAGCTCGATCACCTTCACCACGTACTGGAAGGCCGCCTCGCCCCCCAGCTTGGTGGCCCCCAGGCCGAAGGGCGCCGGCACGCCGTCCTTCTCCTTCCGGGGAATCTCCCCCGCCGGCACGATCCCCATGTCCAGCACGTCGATGGTGCCGTGCTCAAACCTGGCCTCGCCGGGGGACTTGATGCCGTGGAGCTGCAGAGAGATGCCGGAGACCTTTTTCGCCACCTCCAGCGCGTACTCCATGGAGCTGAGGTCGCCCACAACCAAGGGGCGGCAGCGCCGGTAGAGGTCGGGGTCGCTCATGGCGCGGACCGTGATCTCCGGGCCGTTGCCAAAGGGGTCCCCCATAGAGATGCCAATGATGGGTCGAGTATTCATAGCTTCTCCTTTCGTCCGCCGCGGGGCGCCTCCCCTCCCCGGGGAGAGGCAGTCACTTTTGCCAAAAACCGCCCCCAACCGCCTCCGCGGATTGTAGTTATTACCATTTTAGCTGGTTATTTATCCATTCCGCAATAGACAACTTTCCCTTTCCCGTTCAAATTTGAAACAATTTTTTTGTCCTACTTGAAAATACTGGATTATTGTGATAAAGTGTTCAAATCTGAAACAAGTTAAGGTCGTGCCAAGACTATGCTGAACCGAAAAATACGCATTTTGGGCATTGCGCCCTACGAATCCCTGAAAAACACCATGATCCGCGTGGCCGGGGAGCGGGACGACATCGACCTCACCGTGGAGGTGGGGAACATCGAGGCCGGGGCCGCGGTGGCCAAGAAGTACGAGGGGGAGGACTTCGACGCCATCCTCTCCCGGGGCGGCACCAAGATAGAGATTGAGAAGGTGACCTCCAAGCCGGTGTTTGACATCCCCATCTCCTACTACGACCTTCTGAACGTGATCCGCCTGGTGGAGAACTACAAGGGCAAGGTGGCGCTGATCTCCTACGAGAACATCGCCCGCTCCGCCCGGGTGATCTGCGACATTCTCCACACCCAGTACGACATCTTCATCATCGACTCCTGGCGCTCCTCGGCGGAGACCGTGCGCAAGCTGAAAGAGGAGGGCTACTCCCTGATCATCGGCGACGTGGTCTCTGTGACCCACGCGGAGGACCAGGGGCTCCAGTCCATGCTGCTGATCTCCGGGGCGGACAGCGTCCGCCAGGCCTTTGACACCGTGGTCCAGGTCTGCTCCCACTACTCCCGCCTCCGGCAGGAGAACGCCTTCTTCCAGGCCTTCGTCCACTCCCGGGAGGACCGGCTTTTAGCCATGGACAAGGACGGAAACGTGGTTTTCTCCACCTTCCCCGTGGAGAAGAAGTCCCTGCTCTCCGCCTGCCGCAAGCTGATCCCCTCCATACAGGCCGGCGCCGCCGCCGTGTCCTACCGGAAGGTGACAGAGGGCGTGCTGATGATCTCGGGGAGCAAGAGCCGCCTCAGCGACGACACCTATTTTTTCTTCAGCATCCAGAAAAACCGCTTAGGCGTCTCCTACCTCGCCGGGTACAGGAGCATCGAGGTCTGCAACGCCGAGGATCTGAGCGCGGAGGACCGGGAGCCCCACGCCTTCGGGGAGAACCTCTCCGCCGCCATGCGCCAGCGGGGCCTGCGCATCGCCCGCTCGGACACGCCGGTGCTGATCACCGGGGAGTCCGGCACGGAGAAGGAGGTGCTGGCCCGGCACATCTACCTGAACAGCGCCGAGGCGGGAAACCCCTACTTTATCATCAGCTGCGTCTCCCTGACCCGCAAGGAGCTGGAGTACTTCTTAGGGAGCCCCAAATCTCCCCTCTACTCCCTCCACGGCACCGTCCACTTCAAGGGCGTCCACCACCTCAGCGAGCCGCTGTTCGAGCAGCTGCTCACCGGCCTCCAGGGCATGTCCCGGACCCTGCGCTGCCGCCTGATCTTCACCTACGAGACCCGGACCGCCGAGACCCCCGAGGATCACTACCGCCTCAACGCGGTAAAAAACTACATCGGCTGTGTGGAGATCGCCCTGCCGCCCCTGCGGGAGCACCCGGAGAGCATCGCCAACCTGGCGGTTCTCCACATCCACCAGCAAAACCGCATCCGCGGCACCAGCATCGCCGGCCTGGAGCCGGAGTCCATCGGCGTGCTGGAGCAGTACACCTGGCCCCAGAACCTGAACCAGCTCCGCCGCGTCCTCAACGAGGCCATGCTCAACACCGATTCCCCTTGGATCACGGCCAGGGACCTGCGGCGCATCCTCTCCACGGAGCTGCGCTCCGCCGCCCCGGCGGCCCCGGGGACCATCAACCTCCACCAGCTCCTCTCGGGCATCGAGTACGACGCGGCCATGCTGATCCTCAGCGAGGAGAACATGAACCAGGTGCGCACCGCCGAGCGCCTCGGCATCAGCCGCACCACCCTGTGGCGCCTCCTCCGCCGGGGCCCCGCGGAGAAGCGGCAGGAGGAGGCCCCGCCGGAGAAGCCCCAGCGCAAATGACACACTGCCCCAACACAAGGGCCCCCGCCGCGCGGCGCGCGGCGGGGGCCTTTTCCTGTTCGTTTACTCCTTCAGCTTAAACCGGCCCACCAGCTCCCGGAGCATAGCCGCCTGACCGGACAGCTCCTCGCTGGCGGCGGCGCTGGCCTCGGCGGTGGCCACATTGGACTGCACCACGCTGGAGATCTGCGCAATGCCGTTTGTAATCTCCTCCGTATTCCGGGCCTGCTCCCTGGTGTAGCCGGCAATCCCGGTGATCAGGCTGCCCATCTCGTCGGCCCGCTGGGCCACCGTGAGCATGGACGCCGCGGTGTCCCGGACCGCGGCCACCCCCGCGTCCATGGAGTCCACCGTCTCACTGAGGAGCGCCGCGGTCTCCTGGGCAGCGGCGGAGGACTTGCTGGCCAGTGAGCGCACCTCGCCGGCCACCACGGCAAAGCCCCTGCCGGCGGCCCCGGCCCGGGCGGCCTCCACGGCGGCGTTCAGCGCCAGAATGTTGGTCTGAAAGGCGATGTCCTCGATGGTTTTCACAATCCGGCGGATCTCCGTGGACTTCTCGCTGATCCGCCCGATGATCTCCGTCATGTGCTTCATCTTGTCATTGCTCTCTATTAACCCCTGCTTCACCTCCTGGGAGAGGAGGTTGGCCCGCTGGGCGCCCCGGTCGATGTTCTGGACGCTGCCGGAGACGGCGCTGATGTGGCCGGCCAGGGCCTCCACCTCCGCCGCCTGCTCCGCGGACCCCTGGGACAGCGTCAGCGCCCCGCTGGAGACCTGCTCCGCGCCGGAGGCCACATCCCGGGAGGCGGCGCGGATCTGCTCCATAGCGCCGCCCAAGGCATAGGAGATCTCCACCAGGGAGATCTTGATCTTCTCAAACTCCCCGGTGTACTTGTGGTGCAGCGTAAAGGCCAGATCCCCCGCCGCGATATTGTGGAGCGTGACGGAGACCTCGTTGATATAGCGCACATAGTCCCGCAGGCGCAGCGTCACCCGGTTAAAATTGTCCGCCAGCGCCCCCAGCTCATCCCTGGAGCGGTAGGTAATGCTCTCCTCCAGCTCCCCCTTGGCGATCCGCGCGGCGGCGGCGCTCAGCTCCCGCACCGGCCGGCCGATGATCCGCCGGACCTGCACCGCCACCAGAAGCGCCATGGCCAAAATGGCGATCAGCCCCACCGCCAGCATGGTCAGCGTCAGGCTTGTCAGCTCCCGGAGTACCTCCCCCCGGGAGACATAGGCCACCGCCGTCCAGTCGCTGTCGGGGACCTGCCCGATCAGGATATAGGTCCCCTCATAGACGGAGAGCCCGGAGGCCCCCCCGGCGATCTGGGCGTCGGCGTAATGGTACATGCCGTCCGCCGCCTCGGAGAGCTTGGACCCGACGAGGGCGCTGTCCCGATGGCCGATGATGGTGTCCGTCCGGTTATCCACCAGAAAGATTCCCCCGGTCTCCTCAATCCGCACGCCGCTGACAATCTGGGAGATGGCGTCTAAGTACACGTCCGCCGCGGCCACGCCGCGAACCCGCCCCCCTTGGCTCCTCAGCACGCCGGAGGCCCCCACCACATAGGACTGGCTGTCCTCGTCAAAGTACACGTCGCCTAAAATAAAGTCCTCCGAGGCCACGCCGTCCTGATACCAGCTCTTCTGCAATGCGTCAAAATCCGGCCCCGGCACAAAGGAGGCGTGGTAGAGGGAGCCGTCGGTGAGGGCCGCGTAGAGCCCGGCGGGATAGGCGTCGCTCTGCCCCGCCGTGTGCTGGATGTAGCGCCTCAATTCCGGGATGTCCATGTCCTCATACTCGATGGTGTCCCGCTGGGTCTCCAGCATGGTGAGGGTCCGGTTCATCCAGGCCCTGGTCTCCTGTATGGTGCTGTCCATGGTGGTCTGGAGCATGGCCTCGCTCTTCTCCAGCAGCGCGTGGGACATCTGGAAGCAGACCACCGCCAGCAGCGCCGCCACCGCCAGCGCCACGCTGACCACGATGGCCGAAACCAGCTTCCCGGTGATCCCCCACCCCTGCCGGCCGCCGCCGGAGCGCCCCTTGTCTCTCTTGCTCATGTCCGCTTACTTCCTTTCCCCGCCCTGAGGGGCGTCTCGTTTTAGCAGCAGTTTCATATGCAGCTGGTAAATCCCTCACAAACTGGAAAAACCTGCAAAACAGTTGTATCATACCAGAGCCGAGCCGAAATTGCAACGCGCCGGCGGGGATTTTTCACTCTTTTCCCCCGCGCGGGAGCAAAAAAGCCCCACTCCGCGGACACCAAATCCCCGCTCTCCGCCCCGCCCACAAAATTTTTTCGCCGCCGCCGGCCTTTTTTAACGCTTTCTTATGTGGACATCTCCCCCCGGCAGTGCTATAATTTGGCGTTGTCAAGTTATTCTACACGGGAAAGAAGGAATTGCTGGATGAAACCAAAAAAAGGTCTGGCCCTCTGCCTCGCCATCGCGGCGGTGCTCCTGATTGCCGCCCTCCTCACCGGCTCACCCGGCCGCGCCGAGAGCGTGCAGGAGGCCATGCGGGACGCCGTCCTCCACGGCACGGGACAGATCAGCCTCCTGCACCTGAAAAACGCCAACCCCGGCCTGATCTCCGCCCTTCTGGTGACGGCGCTGCTTCTGAGCGTGGCGGCGCTGCTGCGCGTGTTCGTCATCCCCCGCTTCCAATACGTACCCGGGCGGCTCCAGCTGGTCATTGAGGAGGCGGTGGGCCTCTTCCAGCGGATGGCCCGGACCAACAGCCCCCACCGAAACCGCTTTCTGGGGCTCTACCTCTTCACCGCCGCCTGCTACGTCTTCGTGGGCACCCTCTTCGAGCTGCTGGGCCTCCAGGCGGTGACTGTCCACGGTCACCCCATTACCCTCCCCGCGCCGCTGTCCGACGTAAACGCCGCCATCGCGCTGGGCTGTCTGAGCTACCTTGTGATCCTCTCCGGTGGCGTCGCCGGCAGCGGGGCAAGGGGCGTGGGGAAGACGCTGAAGGAGTTCTCCCTGCCCATCTCCATGAGCTTCCGCCTCTTCGGCGCCCTCCTCAGCGGCCTTTTAGTGACGGAGCTGGTGTACTACTACGTCTCTCTGAGCTTCCTCCTGCCGGTGGTGGTGGGCGTGCTCTTCACCCTGCTCCACGCGCTGATCCAGACCTACGTACTCACCATGCTCACCGCCCTCTACTACGGGGAGGTCTCTGAGCCCGACCAGCCAAAGCCAAAGAAGAAAGCGGCCCAATCCGCCGCGCAGATATAATATTGAGGGGGTTTTTACCATGAATCGACTGCTGCAAAAACTGTTCCTGCTCGCCGCCGTGCTGACTTTGACCCTGGCGCTCTCCGTTCCCGCCCTGGCCGCGCCGGAGGACGCCTCAGCGAACACCGAGACCGCCGAGGCCGCCGGTGACAGCACCGTGGGCCTGAAGGCCATCGCCGCGGGCCTGGCTGTGGGCATCGCCGCCGCCGGCGGCGCGGTGGGCATGGGCCTTGCCACCGCCAAGTCCACCGAGAGCATCGCCCGCCAGCCCGAGGCCGAGGGCAAGGTCCGCACCACGCTGATGCTGGGCCTGGTGTTCATCGAGACGGCCATCATCTATGCCCTGCTGGTGGTCATTCTCATCATCTTCGTACTGTAAGGCAGGTGGGAAACATGCCGCTGAATATCGACTGGCAGCAGATCCTGCTGCACTGGATGAACTTAGCCATCCTGGCCGGTGGTCTCTACTTCCTCCTCTACAAGCCCGTGACCCAATTCATGGCCCAGCGGGAGGAGCACTACCGCGCCCTGGAGGAGGACGCCGCCCAAAAGCGCGCCGAGGCGGAGGAGCTGCACCAGCAGTACAAGGCCCAGCTCTCCGCCGCCGATGAGGAGCTCCGCCGCCGCCGGACCCAGGCCGAGGAGCAGACCGCGGCCCAGACGGAGGAGCAGCTCGCCGCCGCTCGGGAGGAGGCCCGCCAGATCGTGGCCCAGGCCCGCGCCGACGCGGAGCAGGTCCGCGCCCAGACCCGCCTCAGCGCCCAGCGGGAGCTGCGGGAGCTGGCGGCGGAGGCGGCCAAAAAGCTGGCCGCCCAGCCCGACGCGGACCCCTTTGAGACATTTTTGATCCTGTCGGAGGGAGGCGGCGACCATGCGGGCCAGTAGAAGCCACCTCACCGCCATCCTGCGCAGCGCCCAAGCCCCCACAGAGGAGCAGCTGGCCCGCTTCACGGGCTTCCTCAATAAAACCTACCGCCGGGAGGTCCCCCTCCAGTGGGAGGAGGATCCCTCCCTGCAAAGGGGCTTTCGCCTCCAGGTGGGCGCCGACCTGTACGACTGGACCCTGGACGGCCGGGTGCGGCAGTTTCAGGACTACCTCCGCCGCCTCCAGCCGGGGCAGAGCGACATTCTCCCCCTCCTCCGCCAAGCGGTGGATGAATGGGAGGCGGCGGTGGCCCCGGAGGAGATCGGCGAGGTCCTCTCCGTAGACGGGGAGATCGCCGTGGTCAGCGGCCTGCGCCACGCCAAGTACGGGGAGATCCTTCTGTTCCAGTCCGGCGTCAAGGGCATGGTCCAGGACCTGCGCACCGACAGCCTCAGCTGCATCCTCTTTGGCGACAGCGAGGACGTCTGCGGCGGCGGCATGGTCCGCCGCACCATGAAGACCGCCGGCATGCCCGTGGGCGACGGCTTTTTGGGCCGGGTGGTGGACGCCTTAGGCGTCCCCGTGGACGGCCGAGGCCCCATCGAGGCGGAGACCTTCCGCCCCATCGAGACCCCGGCCCCCGGCATTCTGGACCGCCAGAGCGTGAATACCCCCATGGAGACGGGCCTCTTGGCCATTGACGCCATGTTTCCCATCGGCCGGGGCCAGCGGGAGCTGATCATTGGCGACCGCCAGACGGGCAAAACCGCCATCGCCGTGGACACCATTCTCAACCAGCGGGGCAAGAATGTCATCTGCGTCTACGTGGCCATCGGCCAAAAGACCAGCTCTGTGGCCCAGCTCCACGAGAACCTCCGCCGCCGGGGCGCCATGGAGTACACCACCATCATCACCGCCCCCGCCAGCGCCGGCGCCGCCCTGCAATATATCGCCCCCTACGCCGGCTGCGCCCTGGCCGAGCACTTCATGTACCAGGGCCGGGACGTGCTGATCGTCTACGACGACCTCTCCAGGCACGCCATCGCCTACCGGGCCCTGAGCCTGCTCCTGGAGCGGTCCCCGGGGCGGGAGGCCTACCCGGGGGACGTGTTCTACCTCCACTCCCGCCTCTTGGAGCGGTCCGCCCGCCTCAGCGAGGCACTGGGCGGCGGCAGCATGACCGCCCTCCCCATTGTGGAGACCCAGGCGGGGGACGTGTCCGCCTATATTCCCACCAACATCATCTCCATCACCGACGGCCAGATCTTCTTGGAGAGCGAGCTCTTCTTCGCCGGACAGCGCCCGGCGGTAAACGTGGGCCTCTCTGTGTCCCGCGTGGGCGGCGACGCCCAGACCAAGGCCATGAAGTCCGCCGCCGGGGCCATCCGCCTGGACTTGGCCCAGTACCGGGAGATGGAGGTCTTTACCCAGTTCTCCAGCGACTTGGACGAGGCCACCAAGCGCCAGCTCACCTACGGGCAGGGCCTCATGCGCCTGCTGCGCCAGCGGCAGTACGACCCCCTGTCCCAGCACCGGCAGGTCCTCCTCCTCACCGCCGCGTTGAACCATGTGATGCAGGACATCCCCCTGCCCCAGCTGGAGACCTTCCGGGAGGGCCTTTTCGCCTTTGTGGAGGGGGAGGCGGCGGAGCTCTGCCGCCGGATTGACCGGACGGGCCAGCTCCCCCCGGAGGACCGGGAGGCCCTGCTCACCCTGTCCCGCCGCTACCTGCGGACCTACCAAGAAAGGTCCGGTGGCTGACATGGCGGGAACCAAGGAGATCAAGACCCATATTGACAGCGTGCAGGAGACCCGGAAGATCACCAACGCCATGTACCTCATCGCCTCCACCAAGCTGCGCCGGGCCCGGCAGGAGCTGGACAACACCCGCCCCTACTTCGAGGCCCTGCGCCGGGAGATCAAGCGGATCTTCCGCACGGCGGAGGAGGGGACGGTGGACAGTCCCTACTTCTACCCCATGGAGGGGGAGCCCCCCCTAAACAAGCCCAGCGCCTGCTTGGTGATCACCGCCGACAAGGGCCTGGCCGGGGCCTACAACCAGAACGCCATCCGGGAGGCCCTGAAGCTGCTGGAGGTCCACCCGGACACACAGCTCTATGTGGTGGGGGAGTACGGCCGGCGCTTCTTCGCCGCCCGGAACATCCCCATTGAGCACAGCTTTCTTTACACCGCCCAAAACCCCACCATGGCCCGGGCCCGGGAGATCAGCGCCCTGCTGCTGGACGGCTTTTGCGGCGACCGGCTGGACCGGATCTACGTGGTGTACACCGACATGGAGGACGGCATGACCTTCGAGGCCAAATGCACCCGCCTCCTCCCCTTCCACCGGGCCCACTTTGCCGACGCCTCCGCGGAGCCGCCGGTAAACGCCCCCTTCGAGTTTCTCCCCGACATGAACACCCTGCTGGACAGCCTGATGCCCAGCTACGTGTCCGGCTTCATCTACAGCGCCCTGATCGACAGCTTTTGCTGCGAGCAGCAGGCCCGCATGACCGCCATGGACAGCGCCAACCAGAACGCGGAGAAGCTCCTCGGGGAGCTGTCCATGGAATTCAACCGGATCCGCCAGTCGGCCATCACCCGGGAGATCACCGAGATCTCCGCCGGAGCAAGGGCCCAGCGCCAGAGGTAGCGCCCACCGGCCCCACCGGTCGGGAGCCGTACCGGCGGACGCGGGCAGACGTATCGTGATATAGTAAGGAGTAAGGCTATGGAACGCGGCATTATCACTCAGATTTCCGGCCCCGTGGTGGACGTGGAGATTGTCACCGGGGACCTGCCCCGCCTGCGGGAGGCCCTCACCGTGGAGAAGGACGGCTTTGTCCACGTGATGGAGGTGGCCCAGCACGTAGGCGGAGGCACCGTCCGCTGCATCATGCTCTCCCCCAGCGAGGGTCTGGCCCGGGGCCTTGCCGTGGACGTGCCGGGGCGCACCATTGAGGTCCCCGTGGGCACGGCCACCCTGGGCCGGATGTTCAACGTCCTGGGCCAGCCCATCGACGGCCTGGGCCCGGTGCCCGAGGGCACCCCGGTAAAGAGCATCTACCGCAAGCCCCCCTCCTTCGAGGAGCAGAGCCCGGCGGTGGAGGTCCTGGAGACCGGCATCAAGGTCATCGACCTCCTGGAGCCCTACCCCCGGGGCGGCAAGATCGGTCTCTTCGGCGGCGCCGGCGTGGGCAAGACCGTGCTCATCCAGGAGCTGATCCACAACGTGGCCATGGAGCACGGCGGCTACTCCATCTTCACCGGCGTAGGCGAGCGCAGCCGGGAGGGCAACGACCTCTGGCACGAGATGCGCGAGAGCGGCGTCTCCGACAAGACCGCCCTGGTATTCGGCCAGATGAACGAGTCCCCCGGCGTCCGTATGCGGGTGGCCCTCTCCGGCCTCACCATGGCGGAGTATTTCCGGGACACGGCACACAAGGACGTGCTCCTCTTCATCGACAACATCTTCCGCTTCGTCCAGGCGGGCAGCGAGGTGTCCACCCTCCTGGGCCGGATGCCCTCCGCCGTGGGCTACCAGCCCACCCTGGCCGGGGAGATGGGGGAGCTCCAGGAGCGGATCACCTCCACCCGGGACGGCTCCGTGACCTCGGTGCAGGCGGTGTACGTCCCCGCCGACGACCTCACCGACCCGGCCACCGCCACCACCTTCGCCCACTTAGATGCCACCACCGTCCTGAGCCGGAAGATCTCCGAGCAGGGCATCTACCCGGCGGTGGACCCCCTGGCCTCCTCCTCCCGGATCCTGGAGGCGGACATCGTGGGCGCCGAGCACTATCGCGTGGCCCGCAAGGTCCAGGAGATCCTGGAAAAATACCGGGAGCTGCAGGATATCATCGCCATCTTGGGCATGGACGAGCTCAGCGACGAGGACCGGCACACGGTGTCCCGCGCCCGCCGGCTCCAGCGATTTTTGGCCCAGCCCACCCACGTAGCGGAGAAGTTCACCAGCATCCCCGGCATCTACGTGCCCCTGAAGGACACCCTGGAGAGCTTCGCCGCCATCGTAGACGGCGAACTGGACCAGTACCCGGAGGCCGCCTTCTACAACGTAGGCACCTGGCGCGACGTGGTGGAGAAGGCCAGACAGATGGAGGGCCAATAATGGACACCTTTCAGGTACACATCCTGGCCGCCGACCGGACCTTCTACGAGGGCCCCTGCCTCTCCCTCACCATCCCCACCAGCGACGGCCAGCGGGGCATCCTGGCCCGCCACAGCAACATGATCGCCGCCGTCCAGCCCGGCCTCCTCCGCTACCAGCCCCCCGGCGAACCCGTACAGCTGGCGGCGGTATCCATGGGCATGGTCAAGGTGGAGCACAACGACGTCCTGGTCCTGGTGGACGCCGCGGAGCGCCCGGAGGAGATCGACGCCGCCCGCGCCCGCCGCGAGGCCGACGAGGCCCGGGAGGCCCTGCTGCAAAAGCGCAGCCGCCAGGAGTACCAGCTGGCCCAGGCCAGCCTCGCCCGCGCCCTGAACCGCCTGCGAGTCAAGGGAATGAGGAATTAAAATTATCCCCCCATCCCCCTGTAGGGGCGCACATTGTGCGCCCGCCCGCTCCCCCGACCTTGGGATGGTCCAACGCCCCACCTGTAGGGGCGCGCACCGCGCGCCCGCTCTACCGCTCCCCACCGCACTCCCAATATCCCCCCCGTAGGGCGCGACGACCCGGCGCGCCGTCCCCCCATCACCGAACATTTCTCTCCTCCCACCCCCCGCCGCAAAAAAGGACAGGGCAGACGCCATACCGTCTGCCCTGTCCTTTTCTCACATACCTCATACAGCCGCGGCACACCCACACACTCAGCCATCCCCCAGCCTTTCCGTCCACTCCGCCTCCCGGAACCCCACCAACACAAACCCGTCTCCCACCAGCAGGGGCCGCTTCACCAGCATCCCATCCGAGGCCAGCAGCTCCACCTGCTCCTCCTCACTCATAGACGCCAATCTATCTTTCAGCCCCATCTCCCTGTACAGCATCCCGCTGGTATTAAAAAACCTCCGCAGCGGCAGCCCACTGCGCCCCCAGACCTCCCGCAGCTCCGCCGCACTCATCCGCTCCTCCTTAATATCCCGCGTCGTAACCTCGATTCCCATCTCCTCCAAAAACCGCTTCGCCCTCTGACAAGTCGAGCACTTGGGATACCAAACCAACAGCATACGCTTACCTCACCTTTCCCGGCAGACCCCGCCGCGCCATTTCCCCCAGTATACCCCATTTCCCCCCAAACCGCAACCCCCGCCCCCCTCTCACTCCCAACGCCCCCTGTAGGGGCGCGCACCGCGCGCCCGCTCTGCCGATCCCCACCACCCCCCAACATCCCACCCGCATGGCGCGACAACCCCGGCGCGCCGTCCCGTCCCCCCCTTGCGCCATCCCCTCAAACCTGCTATACTACCCCTATCAAACACAAAGGAGGCCCCCCGCCATGTACCCACTCTGGAACGCCTTAGAGAAGGCCAAGACCCTGCGCTGGATCGACCTCTCCCACCCCCTGCGCAACGACAGCCCCTACTGGGCCGGCATCCCCGAGGGTGCCGTGGAGCTGTGCAAGACCGTCTACGACTGGGGCCAGCCCATGCTGGACTGCCTGATCCAGTCCTTCAAGTTCCCCGGCCAGTTTGGCACCCATATTGACTTCCCCGGCCACTTCCGCCCCGGTGCCCCCCTCTCCGAGGCCTACGGCGTCAAGGAGCTCACCTTCCCTCTCTGCGTCATCGACCTCACCGCCAAGGTGGCGGAGGACCCCTGCTACGCCGCCACCGCCGAGGATATCAAGGCCTACGAGGCCCAGTACGGCCCCATCCCCGACGGCGCCTTCGTGGCCCTGTATACCGGCTGGTCCAAATACTGGCCGGACATGGACGCCCTCTCCGGCATCGCCGAGGACGGCAGCGAGAACTTCCCCGGCTGGTCCATGGAGGCCATCAGATATATCTACGAGACCCGCCGCGCCGCCGCCAACGGCCACGAGACCCTGGATACCGACGCCTCCAGGGAGGCCGCAGCCGCCGGCGACTTGGCCTGCGAGCGCTATGTCCTCTCCAACGGCAAGCTGCAAATCGAGGTCCTCTGCAACTTGGACCAGGTCCCCCCCGCCGGCGCCGTCCTGATAGCCGCCTACCCCAACATCGAGGGCGCCACCGGCCTCCCCGTCCGCGTCTGGGCCGTAACCGAATAACCAAAACGTGGCACAGCAACCGCTGTGCCACGTTTTTCACTCCCCTCAATGCCGCGCCGGATCCTCAGACCGTCCCACCAAATAATCCAGCGAAACATCATAATAATCGGCCAACGAAATCATATAAGACAACGCCGGCACCGCCTTACCATACTCATACTCTTGATACATTCGCTCTGAAGTATTCGCCGCCTTCGCCGCTTGTCTCTGTGTAATCTTCGCATATTTGCGAAAACGCCTCAGCGCATCCTTTAACTCCATAATAATCTCTCCTAATATAAACTTTAGTATTGACACGGAGGAATATTCGTGATACATTATAACTAACACGAATATACCTACGTAATTCATCATTAAAAAACCAAATACACAACCATTATGCCATCAAACCGCCAAAATGTAAAGCCTCCTCATAGCCCCCAACCACCCCCGTAGACCGCGACGACCCCGGCGCTTCGCGCCATAGCCTCCCTTGCCAAAGGGAGGGGGACCGCCGCAAGGCGGTGGAGGGATTCCTCACCGCACTCCCCAACACCCCACCCGCTCTGCCGATCCCCATCGCACCACCAACACCCCCGTAGGGGCCGGTGTCCTCACCGGCCCGCCCCCCTCATCCAAAAAAATCCGCCACAAGGAGGACCCCCCACACATGGAGAGCATCCTATCCGCCCTGTACCACGGCCAAATCTCCCCCGAGGAGCACTACAGCCCCCAGACCGAGAAATACCACGCCATCCGTCAGGAGCACTACCGGCACTACGAGGACTTCCTCCGCCAGCTCCCCCCGGCCCTTGTTGATCGCTTCACCGCCATCATGGACGAACAGCTAAACCTCCTCCCGCTGGACTTTCAGGAGTCCTTCACCGACGGCTTCCGCCTCGGCGCCCTCCTCATGCTTGACATTCTGCACCCCTGCCGCTGACCCGCCCTCAAAAGGGCCCCGGCAGCTCCTGCCCGATCTTCTCACCCGGCAGCCATACATAGTGCCCCTCCTGCAGATCCACCGCCTCCGACGCCTCCCGCCCATCGGCCAGCGCCAGCGCCAGATCCAGCATCGCCCGGGCGATCCCCCGCCCGTCATTGAGCACCGTGCCATACAGCTCCCCGGTCTCCACGGCCTCCAGCGCCGGCGCGGTGGCGTCCACGCCCACCACCATCAGCCCCGGTCCGCCCCACTCCCGGATGGCGTCGATGGCCCCCAGCGCCATGTCGTCGTTGTTGGAGAACACCACCTCAATTCCCTCGCCGAACTCCTGTAGCCACTGCTCCATCCGGGCGGCGGCCTGTCCCCGATTCCAGTTGGCCGCGTCCCCGGCCAGCTTCTCCACCGCCACCCCCTCATCCGTGAGGGCCTTGATGCAGTACTCCGTCCGCAGGAGGCTGTCCTGATGCCCCGGTTCCCCCTCCAGCATCACATACTGGAGGATGCCGTCGCCGTTGCGGTCCAGACCGATCCGGGGGTCCCGCCAGGCCTCCAGCACCAGCTCCCCCTGGAGCCTTCCGCTCTCCTCGGCGCTGGCCCCCACATAGTAGACCCCCTCCCGATAGTCGATATCCTCCGCCACCGGCTGGCGGTTAAAGAAGATCACCGGCACTCCCGCCGCCTCCGCCTTGTCGATGAGCACCGCGGCGGCGGTGCGGTCCACAATGTTCACCAGCAGCACATCGCACCCCTTGGAGAGGAGCCGGTCAATCTGTTCCATCTGCGTGGTCTGATTGTTGCCCCCATCCACCATGGAGAGGTTGATCCGCCGGCCCAGCGCCACCTCCGTCTCCTGCACCATCCGCTCCAGGTGCTGGGCGATGGAGGCGATAAAGGTGTCCTCATTGGAGTAGAGGGCCACCCCGATGCGCAGGGTTTCCCGCTCCTCCGCCCCCTGATGGGTGCACCCCGCCGTCCCTATCGCCAGCGCCGCCGCCAGCAGCAGGGCGGCGGTTTTTTTAAGCGGTAACAGGGAACAGCAGCTTCTGATACGCCGGCTCATATACGTCCTCTCCTCTCACAATAAAGAATGGCAGCAGCTCCGTGCGGTACTCCTCCCCCCGGCTCAGGCAGACCGCCGCCTCCACCGCCAGATACCCTGCGGCGAAGTCGCTCCAGGCCGCCGCCGCGGAGATCACCCCCTGCTGCAAATAGGAGGCCCCCTCCGCTGTCACCCCCACGCCATAGAGGGGGACTGTAAGCCCCAGTCCAACCTTGATGGCCGCCGCCTCCTCGGTGAGCAGGGGCTCCAGCACCAGCACGGCGCTGAGATCCGGGTGCTTCATCAGGGTCTTCAGCCCCTCGCCCCCGTCGGCTATGGACACCTCCCGCTCCCGCACCTTTGTCCCCGCCGCCGCCAGCGCCTCCGACGCCCCGGCGAGGCGGTCTGTCACCCCTGCGGTCTCCGGCGAGGCGCTGACCAGCAGCACGAAGCCGTCCCCGGCCCCGTCCTCTATCACCGCCTCCCCCAGGGCCTGTCCCAGCGCCCGATTGTCCGGCGCCACCGTGACCTTCCCCTCGGACAGCGCCGACTCCATGGATACCACCGGCTGGTGGACCGCCTCCTCCCGGAGGGCCCTGTCCAGCCCCGCCGGGTCCGCCGGGGCGATGATCACCACGTCGGTCTCCCCCTCCACCTCCCGGCGGAGGATGCGCAGCTGCTCGCCGCCGTCGTTGATCTCCGCCGGGGTGAGCACCCGCAGCTCCGCCCGCAGCTCCCCCGCCGCCTGTTCCATCCCCAGGCGGATGTTGGGCCACAGGGCGCTGTCCCCCTCCCGGAGGATCACGGAGATCTCCGTGGTCTCCCCCGCGGACTGCTCCGCGGGCAGCCGGGGCAGCAGCAGGGTCAGCACCACCGCCCCGCCCAGGACGGACAGGATAATCAGCTGAACAATGTCATGTCTCCGCCTTCTCATGGACGCTCCTCCTCCCAGGCCGCCGCCGCCTCCGCCGTCAGCACCGGCAGACGGATACGGACGGTGGTTCCCTCATCGGGCTCGCTGAAAATGGTCAGCCCATAGGGCTCCCCGAAGCTCAGCCGCAGCCGCTGATGGACGTTGCGCACCCCGATGCCGCTGCCGCCGGAGGCACTCTCCCCCCGCCGGCCGGTGAGCAGTCCCTCCAGCACCGCCGGAGGCATCCCCACCCCGTTGTCCGACACGTCGATAATCAGCTCATCCCCCTCCCGCCGGGCCTCCACGGTGATCTTCCCGTCGTCCTCCACCCCGGCCATGCCGTGGTAGATGGCGTTCTCCAGCAGGGGCTGAAGGGTGAGCTTCAGCGTGTAGAGCCCCTCCGTCCCCGCCAGCGCGCCGATGCGGAACTGGAAGCGGTTCCGGTAGCGGATCTCTTGAATGCTCAGATAGTGCCTCGCGTGCTCCAGCTCATCACCTAAGGGGATGATCCGCCGCCCGCCGCTGAGGGAAATCCGGAAGAACCGGGCCAGCGAGGTGACCATCTGAATGGCCTCCTGCGTCCGGCCGGACTCGGTCATCCAAATTACGCTGTCTAAGGTGTTATAGAGGAAGTGGGGATTGATCTGGGACTGGAGCACCTCCAGCTCATTCCGCCGCTTCTGCCCCTCCTGCACGGAGATGTCCTCCATCAGATGGCGCATGGTGGAGACCATGGAGGCGATGGACCGGCCCAGCCGCCGGACCTCGTCGCAGCCGCTCTCCTCAAAGCGCACCTCCTCGCTGCCCGCCTCCAGCTCCCGCACCGCCTGGTCCAGCCGGAGGATGGGGTCGGAGATGTAGGCGGAGATGCGGAAGTTGAGAAAGGCCATCAAAAAGGCGGAGAACAGGAGGATAGCGATGGCGAAGAGCAGCAGATAGTCCCCCTCTCCCAGAAGGGGCGGGTTGGGGACCACGCCCACCAGTCTCCACCCGGTGTATCCCACTGTTTTCACCGTTACCTCCCGGCGCTCTCCCCGGAATACCTCCTGATGGGACCCGTCGCCATAGGCCGCCGCCGTCAGGTTATTCTCCTCCAGCAGCCCCGAGTAAATCAGCTGCTGCCGGGGGTGGTAGATCAGCTCCCCATTCCGGTCGATGAGGTAGACATACCCCCCGTTGGGCAGGTCCACATTCTGGCACACCTGCGCGATGCCGCCGAAGCTCATGTCCACCAGCAGCACCCCCCGCTCTGTGCGCCCGTCTCTGGTGAGCTGCACATGCCGGCTGAGGGACACCACCCACCTGGCCCGGTAGTCCGGGTCGTCAAAGAGCTCCTGGATGTGGGGAGTGGAGAAGTGGAGGTTCTCCATTTTCTCCAGCGCCATGCGAAACCAGGTACTCTCATTGGGGAAGGCGGTGAGGCGGCTCCCGGCGAGGGGCACCGCCGCCTCCAGCGCGCCCCCCTCGTTAAAGATGGCAATGGAGACCAAGGAGTCCCGGTTCTCCTCATAGAGCAGCCCCATGTCCTCCGTCAAGGACCGGTCGGTGATGTCGGTTTTCTTGATCACCCGGTAGTACACCGCGTCCGACACCCGCATCATCCGCCGCAGGTAGCTGTCCAAATTCATATTGACCTGGGCCAGCAGCCGCTGGGTGCTCTCCTCGGTGAGCCTCTCCGTGGAGTCGGAGAAGCGCAGGAGGATACTGGACCCCATAAAGACGATTCCCGCCAGCGCCACAGCGGTAAAGGACAGCGACAGCACCATCTGGATACTCATCCCCCGATACCACTGGGTAAGCCGCCCCGCTGCCCGCCGAAAAACCCGCCGCACCCGCACCCCTCCTCTCCTCTCATCACCCAAACCGCACCATAGTAATATCTTAACCCGTAGGGGCACACACCGTGCGCCCGCCCCCACCGATAAGGTTAAACACCATTCTCAATCCACCCCCATCAACCGCCTCACTTCAATAACCCATCCAAACGGCCATACATCCCCCTCCCGGGGAACTCCCAAACGCGCAACATCCCCGTAGGGCGCGACGACCCCGGCGCGACGCCCCCGTCAACCGGAACCCTCCGCTATTTTATCCGCACCCCCGTCAACCCCATCCGCAGGGGCCGGTGTCCTCACCGGCCCGTCCCCCACTGACCATATCGGCTCAATAGACCATCTGTAGGGGCGCACACAGCGCAGCCGTTGGCGGCTCCGCCGCTTACGGATGCGGCGTACCCCTTGCGGGTACCGTGCGCCCGCCCTCCCCCCATACAGCGGTTGCCGCTAAAACGGGCACCCTCACCGCCAATCCGACACTCCCCGTTGCACAAAGCGATGCAATTCACACCCTCAAAACCCCCATTTTTTGCGCCAAAATCGCGTTTTTTACCGGTTTTTTTCGCTTCTGAAAAGGCCCCTCTCCCCAAAAACTGCACCAAAACGCCCACTTACGCGCCTCCCTCCCCCTCCAAGGTCACGCACACAGGAAAACAGCCACTCCCCCAGCCCGAAGCCCCATTCTGCCCAAATTCCTTCAAGAAAACGTAGGATTAGAGCGAAATTTAGAGGGAGAAAGCCCAAAATGCTTCTTAAACACATAACTAAAATAGTTAGGATCGGCATAACCGGTCTGCTCAGCAATACGGTAGGTTTTCTCATCAGTATCCCGAAGGAGCCGCGCAGCGTGCTCCATCCGCACCCGCGTCAAACAGGTAATAAAGCTCTCCCCGGTTTCCCGCTTAAAAAGTGTAGAAAAATACGCCGGAGAAAGGTGTAAATGGGCACAAATCGTCTCCACACTTAACTCACAGTCCGCATAATGGGCGGCAATAAAGCCCCGGGCCTGCTCCACGGTTTTCCAAGCCGAGTCCGTCCGCTGGCGGCTCAGGTGCTCCCAAAGGCGCAGGGTCCGCCCCAAAAGCCACTCCTCCAGCTCCCCCAAGGAGCGGAAGTCCGTAATGGACACCATACCCGTAAACCGGGGACCAAATACCTCCCCGATCTCCACACCGTTGGCCTGCGCCAAGCGGGTCAGGGTGGTAAGCATCTCCTGGAAGAACAGGTGGCTCTGGGGCAGGGACAACCGGGCGGCACGGACCCGGTCCACCTGTGCGTGGATCAAATCGGCCACCTGCTCCCTTGTGCCCAGTTTCACCGCGGCGGAGAGGGCCCGCTGGTCCGCCTCCTCCAAGGTGAGACAGGCGGAGCGGTTGGGCTCCAGGTCCCCGATATAGAGCACCTGCTCCGCGCCCATGAGAACCCGGTAGTCCGCCGCGGCGGCGGCGCCCTCCGCCGAGCTGTGGAGCTGCTCCGGCCCGGCGCAGGGCCGTCCCAAGCCCACAAACAGCGTCAAACCCAGATGGGCCTGCGCCAAGAGGCACAGCCGGCCCAGCTCCTCGGTGAGGGCATAGAGCATCCCCTCGTCCTTCAACTCCATCAAAAGGGCCACCGCCTCGTTGTAGAGGACGGTGCGCAGGGCACAGCCCTCCAAGGCAAAATTCTGCTCGAAGAAGGAGCGGACGGACAGGGAGCGCAGGCCGTCGGCCCCGGCGCTCTCCCCCTCCCCGGCGGCATCGGAGAGCACCAGCGCCACCGTCCAGCACCCCGGAGAGAGGGCGATGTCATACCGGACCGCCCGCTCCCGGACCTGCTCCGGGGGAATTTTTCCGTCCAGGAGGCGGGTGTAAAAAAGCTCCCGCAGCAGGGGCAGGCTCTCCTCGTACCGGCGGCGGAGGGCCTCGATGTCCTGCTGGGCGGTACGCTCCTGATCCAGCTGCTCCCGCAGGCGGGTGAGCACGGCGCTGAGCTCCGGGGCATTGATGGGCTTCAGGATGTACTCGGACACGTTCAGGCCCACCGCCTGCCGGGCATACTCGAACTTGTCAAAGCCGGAGAACACCACCATCTTGGCCGCCGGCAGCAAAGGCCGCAGCCGCCGGCACAGCTCCAAGCCATCCATGTAGGGCATCTTGATATCGGTGAGCACCACATCCGGGTGAAGCTGCTCGGAGAGTTCCAGCGCCTCCACCCCGTTCTCCGCCGTCCCTGAGAGGGCGAAGCCCAGCCCCGCCCAGTCGATCTTCTGGCGAATCCCCTCCCGCAGCTCTTCCTCATCGTCTACCAGCAGCACACGGTATTTCTCCATAGCGTCGCACCTCCAGCGGTCAGGACATGGCGTTTTGAGGAGCAAAACGCCATCGCCCATGGGCGATGATTTAATAGTTGCCTCAGTATACCATAATTTAGCAGGATTGGGAACAAAAAAGTATGTCCTTGTGCAGGAAATGTCACAGGAGGTCCTAAAGAGGCGGCAATCAGCCGGCGGTAGGCGGTTTTAACGGCGATCTACGGCGGTGGCGGACGGCGCGCCGAGGTCGTCGCGCCCTACAGCAGGGCAGGACGCCGGGGATTTGACCGGCCGTGCACAGGAAACCGGCATGATTACCCGCCCTGCCGCAGGCCGGCGGCTATCGGCAGAGTGGGTGGATCATATCTGTCCCTGCAAATCCCTGCCGAATTTGCGGCCTCAGCCGCAAAGAGCCCCTCGGAAGAGTTTCGCCTGCCGCAGAGGGCGAAACAGATTAAAATTATTTTTTTGAAAACCGCTTTTTCGGAAAAAATACTTCTCGCGGAGCAAACATCGAACCCCCGATCCTCCCCTGCGGGGGAGGATCGGGGGTGAGGCGCAGAGCGCAGTGCAAACCCCTTTTCACTTGAAATCCACAGATTTCAAGTGAGTGCGAAGCGCAACCCCCTAAAAATCAAGGGCGGACCCCTGCGGGGTCCGCCCTTGATTTTTACTTCTTTACAAGGTATTTCCGCATATCCAGCGCGCAGGCGAAGAGGATGATCCCGCCCTTGATGGCGTACTGGAGGTTCTGGTCCATGCCCACCAAGGGCAGGGCCACGAAGATCAGACGGAGCATGATAACGCCGATAACAATGCCGCTGATCTTACCGATGCCGCCCACGAAGCTGACGCCGCCGATGACGCAGGCCGCGATGGCATCCAGCTCGTAGTTGACGCCGGTGTTGGCGGTATTGGAGGCCACACGGGCACTCTCCACGAAACCGGCCCAGCCGTACATGGCGCCGGCCAGAGCGAATACCGCGATGGTAGTGGCAAACACGTTGACACCGGAGACACGGGCCGCCTCCTCATTGGCACCCAAGGCAAACATGTTCTTGCCGAAGGTGGTCTTGTTCCAGATGAACCACATCAGCGCCGTGAGGAGCAGCGCATAGATCACGTAGTTGGGGATGCTCACCGAGCCAAAGCTCAACAGGGGCGGGTTGCCCACCACGAAGTTCCGGTAGCCCTGATCCAGCGCGGAGATGGCCATACCGCCGTTGTTGCCCATCTGCACGTAGAGCAGCAGGACGGTGTACAGAATCAGCTGGGTGGCCAAGGTGACAATAAAGGGGTGGAGCTTGAACTTGGCCACAAAGAAGCCGTTGAAAGCACCGATCAGCGCGCCTAAGCCCATGGCGATGAGAATCACCACAAAGATGGGCAGGGTGCCGATGTTGGGCCACATCTTGTTGGCCGCGTCCACGGACTGGAGCAGAGAGGCGGAGACGCAGGCGGTGAGGCCCACGGCCCGGCCGGCGCTCAGATCCGTACCGGTGAGGACGATGCACCCGGCGATACCTAAGGCCACGGGGAGATAGGCCGCCGTCAGGCTCAGAAGGTTCACCAAGGAGCTGGGGGACAGAAAGGACGGCTGGGTAATGGCCACGTAGGCGGCCACCACAAGCATGATGATGATCAGCGCGTTATTCAGCAGGGCGTCGCCCACCTTCTGAGGCGTCAGGCCCCCGGCCTTCTCGGCCAGCTTTTTCGATTCGTTACTCATTGCGGGGACTCCTCCTTATCACACATATTTTGCCGCCAAGGTCAGAATCTCCTCCTGACTGGTGGTCTTGGCGTCCACCTCGCCGGCCACCTGGCCGCCGGACATGACGATGATGCGGTCACAGACGCCCAAGAGCTCGGGCATCTCGGAGGACACCATGATCACGCCCTTACCCTCGTTGGCCAAGTCGATGATCAGCTGGTAAATCTCATACTTGGCGCCCACGTCGATGCCGCGGGTGGGCTCGTCCAAGAGCAGGATTTCCGGCTTGGTGAGCAGCCAGCGGCCGATGATAACCTTCTGCTGGTTGCCGCCGGAGAGGGAGCGGATCTGGGTGCGCTGGCTGGGGGTCTTGATGTGCATGGCCTGAATGGCCCAGTCCGTGTCGTCCTTCATCTTCTTGTCGCTGAGGCAGATGCCGCCCAAAAGGTAATTCTTCAGGTTGGAGATGACCGTGTTCTCCTTGATATCCCGGATGCCGAAGATACCGGTGGCCCGGCGCTCCTCCGTGAGGAGGGCGAAGCCGTTTTTGATGGCCTCCTTGGGGGAGCGGTTCTGAATGGCCTTGCCGTGGAGGGTAATGGTTCCGCCGCCCCGGGTCATGGCACCGAAGAGGTTCTCCAAAACCTCGGTACGGCCGGAGCCGTCCAAGCCGGCGATACCCAAAATCTCGCCTTTTTTCAGCTGGAAGGTGGCGTCCTTCAGGCGGGTATACTTGCCGGACATCTGCTCCACGCTGAGGATCACCTCGGCGGGCTGGTTGGTCTTGGGGGGGAAGCGGTTGGTGAGCTCCCGGCCCACCATGAGACGGATGATCTCGTCCATGGTCAGCTCCTTGGCCGGACGGGTGGCCACCCACTGGCCGTCCCGCATGATGGTCACATCGTCGCTGATGCGGAGGATCTCCTCCATCTTGTGGCTGATGTAGATGATGCCGCAGCCCTTGTCACGGAGCATATTGATGATGCGGAACAGGTGCTCCACCTCGGTCTCGGTGAGGGACGAGGTGGGCTCGTCAAAGACGATGATCTTGGCGTCGTAGCTCACCGCCTTGGCGATCTCCACCATCTGCCGCTGGCTCACCGGCAGGGTGGACATGACGGCGGAGGGGTCCACGGTGACCGCCAGCTTCTCAAAGATCTCCTTGGTGCGCTGGTCCATGACCCGCTCGCTAACGATGAAGCCCCCCACTTTGGGGTAGCGGCCCAGCCAGAGGTTGTCCTTCACGGTGCGGGTGAGGGCTTGGTTCAGCTCCTGGTGCACCATAGCTACGCCGTTTTCCAGCGCCTCTTTGGAGTTCTTGAACTCCACCTCCTTGCCATCCAGGGTAACGGTGCCCCCGTCCCGGCGGTAGATGCCGAAGAGACACTTCATCAGCGTGGACTTGCCCGCGCCGTTCTCCCCCATCAGGGCGTGGACCGTGCCGGGCCGGACGGTGAGATTTACGTTGTCTAAGGCCTTGACGCCGGGGAATTCCTTGGAAATGCCGCGCATTTCAAGCAGTGCCGGCTGATCCATATAGTTCCTCCTCTCATTGAAAGGGAGCCGCTGATAAAAAGCGTCGCAGAGCGCCGCAGGCGCGTCTTATCAGCGGCTCCAAAGAAAGCGGGGCTACCCACCGGCAGCCCCGCTTGTCTGTGGGTCAGTGTACGGTTCGTTGCTGAGATATGCGCGGATTAGTCCTCGCTGCTGGCGTCATACACACCGTAGGGCACACGGATCTTGGCCACGCCCTCGTCCACGGTGTAGCTGCTGGTGTTGTCCATCAGGGCGGCGCCGGACTGGGCGTTCTTCACCAGAGTCAGGATGGTGGAGGCCATGCCCACGGCGTCCTGCTTGATGGAGCCGGTCATGTTGCCCTGCTTGATGAGGGCCTTGGCGTCGTCAGTGGCGTCCACGCCGAACACGGGGATGATGGTGGTACCCTCGCCGTTGTTGTAGCCAACGTTCTGCAGGGCGGAGATGGCGCCGGTGGCCATGCCGTCGTTGTTGCAGATGATCAGCTCGATCATGTTGTTGTTGTCCTTGTTGTAGGAGCCCAGCAGGGTGACCATGTAGTCGTTGGCGGCCTGAGCGGACCACTTGCCGGCGGTGTCTACCAGATACTTGGTGGCGGCGCTGGCATCGTAGTACTCCAGAGCGGGCTTGCCGGCGGCGGTGAGGACCTTGTCAGCATCCTCCACACCGAACTGGGTGCGGGCCTCAGCCTCGGCGTTGGCCTCCTGGCCCTTGAACATCACATAGGAGATCTTGCCGTCGCCGTTGAGGTCGATGGCATCATAGTTGGCCAGCACGTAGTTGCCGATCATCTCGCCCTGCATGTGGCCGGCGTCAGGGGCGTTGGTGCCCACGAAGGCGCACTTCTCATAGCTGTTGATCACGTCGTTGTCGGCCACCTCGCGGTTAAAGAAGATCACGGGAATGTCGGCCTTGCGGGCGGCTTCCACGATGTCCTTGGCGGGGTCGGAGGTGGAGGTCTCCACGATGTTGACGATGAGGAGATCGGAGCCGGCGGTGATAGCGGTGTTCACCTGATCGCTCTGGGTGGGCTGGCTGCCGGCGGCATCCCAGTTGTTGGGCTTGATACCTATAGCATCCAGCTGCTGGTCCAGAGAGGCACGGACGGTGGAGATGTAGACGTCAGAGAAGTCGTAGTAGAACACATCTACGCGCATGTCGCTGGCGGTGGCGTCGCCGCCGGTGTTGCCACCGTCGGTCTGGTTGCCGCTGCCGGTGTTGCCGCCGTTGGTGTTGCCGCTGTTGTTGTTGCCGCAGCCGATGAGCATGCTGAGGCACATCACCACGGCGAGCGCAAGAGCAAGAGTCTTCTTCATTCTGTTTTCCTCCTATCAAATTTCCGGGGAGAGGCCGGAGTCATCCGCTCCAGCGCCTCCGTCGATCCTGCCGGGAGAGCATTCCTCCCGGTCATCGAGGTTATTGTAGCGGACTTTTCGCGGAAAAACGATAGAAAATTCTATGTAGTTCTATGAAAAAACTTTGCTGATGTATATCTGCTTTGGCGAAATAGTCTATATATGGGATAAAAATGTCAGATGATGGTATAATCACTCCTTTTGGGTCGTTGCCAGATTGATGCAGAACCGCGGGAATCCTGTGGGGAGGGGGCGGTACCATGGGGGCACTTGACCAAATTTGAGAGCAGGTGGTTTTCATGGCAGCTCCCCGGGGCGGCTCTGTCCGCGGGCTTGTGACAATGGTTCTCCTTCTGTGGCTGGCCCTCTCGCTGCGGGGAGCGGCCTTGGCGGCTCCCTCTCCTCCGGCGGAGGAGGGGCAGGGCGCTTCGGCGGAGGGCGTTCTTTTGCTGCGGGCCGTCGCCCTGCCGGGGGAAGCCCCCTCCCGCCAAGGGGAGCAGGACCAGGAGCGGCTGCTCAGGGCGCTGGAGGACAGCGTAGACCGCTACGCCACGCCCCTCCAGCTGCTGGGCACCGCCCCCTACTACAGCAATGCGCAGGCGCTGGAGCTGGTACTCTCCTACGACGATGTGATCACCGAGGCGGCGGCGCGGTACGATGTGGAGAAGACCATGGTCCAAGCGGTGCTCTTTCAGGAGATCCGGTTTTTGAACCTGCTGGACGAGGTGGACTATTTTGTGGAGGCCACCCATACATATCTACAGAGACGGGAAGACTATGGGACATCCGCCCGGCAGGGGCCGCTCTCCACCCTGCCGCCTCTGCCGCCCTTGGTGTACCGGCTGGATTCCTCCACCGGTCTGGGGCAGATCTTTGCCGACACCGCCATTCAGGCCATCAACTGGCAGACAGGGCAGGCCCTCTATGACAGCGGAGATTGGCACGATATCCGGGCTGTTTGGAGCCGGCTTCGCCGTGACGATATCTACAATATCCATATGGTGGCCTTGGTGCTCTCCCACAAGCGCAGCATCCTACAGACGGCGGGGAGTGAAGGCGAACCGTCGGCGGCGGACATCATGCAGGCCTACAACGGCACCGGCGAACTCTCCCGGCGGTACCGGGAGGTGGTTTGCGGGTATTACGCCGCCTTTCAGCAGTACGAGAATGGATAAGAGGGAAGCGCGGCATCCTCCCGGGGAGGGCATGCCGCGCTTTTGCCGCCGCGCGTCTCTCCGCCTGTCGGAGCGGCGGAGGCGGGGGCGGCCAAGGGCTGGCCCCAGGGAAAACAGTTGGAGAAAATATCAATTCTGTATTGACGGATGGCCCGAAATGCACTATCATGGTATCGTGTGGAAAGAGGCGGCAGGAGCCGCCTTAACATTAACAGGTAGAAGGTGATTTGGGTGGCGAAGAAGGAGAAAAAGGAAAAGAAGGAAAAAGCGCCGAAAAAGCGCAAAAAAGGTGCGCAGGATGGGGCCGCGGAGGCCGCTGTACAGAAGGCGCCTAAGGTGCGCGGCGGGATTCTGGTCGCCATCTTGAAGCTCCTGATCGTCCTGCTGTCCCTGTTGGAGATCGCTCTGGTCCTCTTTATCGGGTTTCGTTACATGCAGGCCAACGTGCTTGGCGGCGGCGCAGCAGAGCCCGGTGTCAGCGCACCGGTGCAGACCCAGGTGGAGGGGCGGGCCAGCTATATTGGCCCCGGCCTGTATATTAAGGACGGCGTGGTGATTTACGACTACGCCGGCATCACCGGCACCGCTATCCCCGGCGTACAGGGGCCGTGAGAAGTGAACAGTAAGGCCCCGTATGCCTGAGAGGGTGTGCGGGGCCTTGTTTTCAGTGAGACGGTTGACGAGGGACAGCACATTTTGTCGCTCCCGATGCGTTTCGCTCTCTTGACAGGGAGGCGGCGGGATGCTATACTAAGGGCAGTAAAACTTTGTTGTGGATTTTTCTGGCTCTGCTATTTTCGCCACACGACTGCGCTTTTGCGCCGCCGTGTGGCTTTTTTTGTGCGAAAAGCCGGCCGGAGGTCCCGCAGATTGTACGAAGGAGGTTTCTATGAACGATACTTTTATGAAGGAGCGGCCGGTGTTTCCCCTGCTGCTGTCCATGGCGCTGCCTATGGCTATCTCCATGCTGGTCAACTCCCTCTACAACATCGTGGACGCCTACTATGTGGCGGAGATCAGCGACGACGCCATGACGGCGCTGTCCCTTGTATTTCCCGTACAGAATTTGATCAACGCCGTGGCCATCGGCTTTGGCATCGGCCTTAACGCGGTGGTCTCCCGCCGTCTGGGGGAGGGGGATGTCCGGCGGGGCAGCGCGGCGGCCAGCTGGGGTGTGGCGCTGTCCCTCCTCCACGGCGTCCTCATGGCGGCGCTGTGCCTTGTGCTGATGCCCTCCTTTTTGGGGATGTTCACCCCGGGGGAGTCTGTGCAGGCGCTGGCTCTGCGCTATGCCCGGATCGTGTTTCTCTTCGCCCCGGTGATGTCCGCCGCCATGGCCTATGAGAAGATCTTTCAGGCTATGGGCCGGATGAAGGCCACCATGCTCTGTATGCTCTTGGGCTGTGTCACCAATATCCTTCTGGACCCGGTGATGATCTTCGGCTGGGGACCCTGTCCGGCGATGGGTATCGAGGGGGCCGCGGCGGCTACGGTGATCGGGCAGACGCTGCCGGTGATCGCCTATCTGCTGATCTGCCGCCGCGTGCCTATGAGCGTGGAGGTGGGGCCAAAGTATCTATCGGAGCGGTCGGATGTGGGGCGGCTCTACGCCGTGGGCATCCCCGCCACGCTGAATCTGGCCCTCCCCTCCCTGCTGATCTCCGCGCTGAACGCCATTCTGGGGGCCTTCGGGCAGGGCTATGTGCTGGTGCTGGGGGCCTACTACAAGCTCCAGACCTTCCTCTATCTCACCGCCAACGGCATCGTGCAGGGGATGCGGCCCATTATCGGCTACAACCGGGGTGCCGGGGAGTTTGGCCGGGTGCGGGAGATCTACCGGACGGCTTTATGGATGAGCGGGGCCATTATGGCTGTGGGGACGGTGATCTGTCTTTTGATCCCGGAGCAGCTGATGGGGCTGTTCTCCTCCAGCGACGAGACGGTGGCCGCCGGGGGCGCGGCCCTGCGGATCATCTGCGCCGGCTTCCTGCTCTCCTCGGTGTCCGTCACCTCCTGCGGGGCGCTGGAGGGGCTGGGCCGGGGGTTGCCGTCGCTGCTGATCTCCCTGTGCCGGTACGCGCTGGTGATCCTGCCGGCGGCCTATCTCCTCAGCCGCTCTCTGGGGGCTGCGGGGGTGTGGCACGCCTTCTGGGTCACGGAGGCCGTCACCGCCGTGGTGGCCTTTGCCGTCTACCGCTGGCAGGTGCGCCTGTGTATGGCGGAGCAGGGGATGCAGGGAGTGCAGGGGGAACCCGGTACTGCCGCCGGATAAAATCATTTCCTGTCAGCAAGAACCTTTTGCCTCGGCTCGTTACTGGATAGGTGAGGGCCTCCGCGGCGCGGCGGAGCCCAAAACTGATTATGTAAGGAGTTGTCTTTATGAAACGGAACATGCTGCTGGGAATTTTTACCCTCTGCCTCCTGCTGACCGGCTGCGGCAGTCCTTCGGCGTCCCCCGGAGCGGCGCAGGAGGATGATCCACTCCTCTCCCCCGCCCAACAGGTGGGGAAAACCGAACCTGCCGCACCCCTATCTCAGGACGAGGCCTTGGCGGAGGAGGCGGAAACCGACGACTACGCCGGCGTTTGGGTGGACGAGGAGGGCGGCGGGTGCCAAGTGGAGATCACCGGCACTCTCGACACAGGCTATACCATCCAGATCCTCTGGAACCGGGGCGGCGGCGTCTGCGACCGCTGGGAGTTCACCGGCAGCTACGACGAGCTCTGGCAGGGCATCGACTATTTCGGCAGCCACTATACCGACTGTACCGCCGAGGACGGCACCGTGACAGTCTCCGCCGTTTTGGAGGAGGAAACCGGCCTTCTCTATTTGGACAAGGACGGTGCCCTGCTGTGGGAGGACACCTATGAGCACATGGGAGACGAGTTCCGTTTCCTCCGCGGAACCCCCTAAAGCCGGCGGAGTGCGGCCAAACACCGCACTCCGCCAAAAAATATCTCCTATCCTCTGTCTCTCTCCTCGATTTGCTTGTACAGGCACTCCAGCGCGTCAGAGAGGGTACCCACTTGGTCGATGAGTCCCAGCTCCACCGCCTTCTCGCCGTAGAGGACGCTGCCCACGTCGGCGGCCATCTCGTCGGTGCGCAGCATCAGGCGCTGGAAGTCCTCGGCGGTGATACCACTATGCTTGGTGACGAAGCCCACGATGCCCTCCTGGACCTTCTCAAAGTAGCGGAAGGTCTGGGGGGCGGCGATCACGGTGCCGGTGGTGCGCACCGGGTGGACCACCATGGAGGCCGAGGGCACGATCATGCTCACCTTGGGGGCCACCGCCAAGGGTACGCCGATGGAGTGGCCGCCGCCAAGGACCAGGGACACCGTGGGCTTCTGCATCCCGGCGATAAGCTCCGCGATGGCAAGGCCCGCCTCGATGTCGCCGCCTACGGTGTTCAAGAGAAGCAGAATGCCGTCAATCTCACGGTTTTGCTCCAAGTTGGCCAGCAGGGGCAGGACGTGCTCGTACTTGGTGGTTTTGGTGGTCTCCGGCAGGGCCATGTGGCCCTCGATCTGGCCGATGATGGTCAGGGTGTAGACAGTGCCCCGGTCCGTGCGGCTCACCGCTGAGCCAAAGTCGATGAGCTGCTGGCTCATGGGCTTCTCCTCCGGGGTCTCGTTCTCGCTGGTGGTGGTTTTGGGCTTGGTCTCGTCGCTCATAGTACCTCCCTCTGGTCCCCCGCCGGCCGGCGGGAAAAAGACCGCTCTTTGCCGATAGTATCGGCAAAACGAGCGGTCTTTATGCGCGGGAGGGGTCCGTTACAAAAATGCCTTGCCGCAGGCGTCGGCCAGCTGCTCCAGGGTGCTGCAGCAGAGCATGGTGCAGTTCTCCCGGAGGGCGGTAATGCAGGGGCTCAGGTCCCACTGGCCCTCAGCAATGGGGTTCAGCCACAGGATCTGGCCTGTGAGGCGGCGGGTCCGGGCGAGCATCGCCGCAGCGGTGGGCGGGTCCACACTCTTGCCGTCGCTGACGATCAGAAGCAGGGTGTTACTGTTTAAAACCGGGGGACGGCGGGCCATGAGGGCGCGCAGGGCCTCGGACAGGTCCGTGCCCCGGCCCAGGAGGCCGCTCTGCTTCACATGGCGGCGGAAGCGGTCCACGTCCGCCATCTGGTGGGGGCTCATCACCGCCAGACCCTCGGAGAACAGGAAGGTGGTGCAGTCGGCGGCGGAGCGCTGGAGGGCGTAGATAAAGCGCAGGGCGAACTCGGAGAACTGGAGCATGGAGCCGGACACGTCGCACAGCAGCACCAAGCGGCGGCGCTGGGGCGGGCGGCGGCGAAAGCGCAGGTGAACCAGCGCCCCGCCGGTGCGCAGGCCGTCTCCAATGGTGCGCTTGAAGTCCAGTGTCCCGTGGGCGGACCGCTGCTTGCGCCGGCGATTCAGCTGCCGGTTCAGCTTCCGGGTGAGCTGGGCGATGAGGTCGATGGCCCGGGGGATATCCCGCTCCTCAAACCGGGAGATGTCCCGGTGGAGGAGGTCGTCGGCGTCGTTCTGGACCCCCAGGGCCGCGTCCTCCATCAAAAGCTGCTGCTCGATCATGTGGTGGATATAACTGCGGTAGAGGGCGGGCATCCGCTTGGTGTTCTCGGAGAAGGTGTCGATATAACGGCGGATCTTGTCCTTGTCCGCCTCGGACATCTGGATGTAGACATCCTTCAGGTCCTCCCGGATGGGGATGGGCCGGTTGTCGTAGCGCAGGTCCCGCTCCGCCTCCTTCAGCTGCTGCTGGCGAAGCTGCTCTAAGTTCCACGCCTCGATCTCCCGCCGCCGGGCCTCGGCCAAGGAGACGAAGTGGCGGTCAAACTGGGCGGAGAAAGCCTGCTGCTGGTCCAAATTCTTGGCCAAGAGGGAGCGGAGACCGATTTGCAGGGTATCCCGGTCGTCAAAGCCCAGTGTCTCCATCACCGTCAGGGCGTCCCGGACCTCGCTGACGCCGATGCTCAGCCCCTCCCCCCGCAGGGCCCGGAGGAAGGTCACAAGGCTCTCAGTGTAGGAGGTCATTGTCCCGGACCTCCCGGATATCCTGCTCGTTTTTCAATACGAAGCCCATGGTGGTATCCATGGTCCCTTGGTCCAGCTCCTTGGCCCCCAAGGCCTCCAGGGCGGCAGCCCAGTCCAGGGTTTCGGCGATGGAGGGCTTTTTGATCAGCTGCTCCTGACTGCGCAGCTTCTGCACCGCCTCCGCCACACTGAGGCGCAGCCGGTCCTCCAAGTTGGGCCGCTTGGCCCGGAGGATATCCATCTCCTTCTCCAAGGTGGGGTAGGGGATGTAGAGATAGGCACAGCGGCGGCGCAGGGCCTCGGAGAGGGGGCGGGTGTTGTTGCTGGTGAGGACCACAAAGGGCTGGCTGGCGGCCTGAACAGTGCCAAGCTCCGGGATGGAGACCTGCATCTCCGACAGGAGCTCCAAGAGGAAGGCCTCGAACTCCTCGTCGGACTTGTCAATCTCGTCGATGAGGAGCACCACCGGCTCCTTCGCCCGGATGGAGCGGAGGAGGGGGCGCTCCAAGAGGTACTCCTCGGAGAAGAGCTCGGAGAGGTTTTGCTCCTGCTTCTCCATCTGGATGGCCAGAAGCTGCTTCTGGTAGTTCCACTCGTAGAGGGCCTTGCTCTCGTCCAAGCCCTCGTAGCACTGAAGGCGGATCAGCTCCCGGTTCAGGGCCTTCGCCAGAACCTTGGCCACCTCGGTCTTGCCCACGCCGGCGGCACCCTCGATCAACAGAGGGCGGCCCAGAAGCAGGGCCACATAGAGGACGGTAAGCAGCTCATCCTCGAAGATATAGTGCTGGCTTTTCAGCCGCTGGGAGAGTTCTTCTTTCGTGATCATAGGGGAGGACTCCTTTTTGTTGGTGTGATTCGAGGTCGATTCTATCACAAGAAGCCGGCAAACGCAAGGGTGAGCCGCCGGAAGCGAAAACAGGTTGAAGCGGGACCGGGGCTGTGCTATGATAAGGGAAGTATTCAGGAAAACGGGCACAAGGAGGGAGCTATGGCTAAGAAACGCAAGACACTGCCCAAGGAGATTCAGGAGCTTTTACAGAGCGGGGACATGGAGGCGCTGAAGGAGGCGTTCAGCCGGTGTGAGCCCAACGCCGTCACCGGCAGGTACGGCTCCAACATCTTCTCCCTGACGCCCCTGCCAAGGGTGTTCGCCCTCTGGGCCAAGGAGCAGGGGGCCGACGTGAACTTCCGGGACTGCTACGGCACCACCCCTATTTTCAACCACGCCTCCTTCTATAACGGCGATGTGCCGCTGCTGATCGAGTTGGGGGCGGATGTCCGCGCGAGAAAGAAGAACAGCGGCGTCACTCCCCTCCACTTGGCCGCCACCTACGGGCGGATCGAGGCCATGCGGGCTTTGATCGACGCCGGGGCGGAGGTGGACGTCCGGGCCACAGAACTTTTCGACAACCGCTGCACGCCCTTGGAGATGGCGCTGGAGCAGAAACGCCTGCCCTTCCCGCTGATGCTGGAGGTCTGCACCATCCTGCTGGACCACGGGGCACAGATGACGGAACGGGCACGGCAGTCTGCGGCTCACATAGGGGAACAGTTTCAGCGGAACAAGCGGGGGATCACGGACCCGGCGTACCTGCGGACCCAAGAGGAGGGTCTGGCGGGCTTGGAGACGCTGTTCGGCGTGGAGCGGGCGCCGGAGGTCCCGTTTCACGACGGGGTCTCCCCCATTGTCATCACGGAAACCGGGTTTCAGGCCCAGTTTAAGAAGCTGTGGGACTATCTGATCCCGCCCAGCGGCCGGGCTCAGACCGCGCAGGGGGAAGCTATCCGCATCGCGGGGCGTGTGGACGACGAGATTACCCGCAACGGCGGCGCCAACTGGGACGGGGACTATCGGAGCATGTTGAAGGTGTTCCCGGCGTATCTGCGCCTCGGTAAGCCGCTGTCGGAGGCGGATTTGGCGGAGGCGGAGCGCATCGCCGCCCTGCTCCGGGACGGCTGTGACGATGGGACGCTGTCGGCGACGCTGTGCGCCTACGCGGTGGCCTGGGTGCTGCAAAACCCGCAGGTGCTCCCCCCACTGGCGGCGGACTATCGGCGGTGAGATATGCCGTGTGTATGGGGTGCGGTTGAGCGTGCGAAACAACAGGCGCACAATGTGCGCCCCTACAGGGTTTGGCCCAGTGCAGCAGGTACCGATAGAGCAGGCGGTTTATCGACGGTATACGACATTACCGGAAGGCACGGCGGCATTTGCCGCACAGGGCCAGCGATTCAACCTCCAAGTCTCGGGGGCAAGTCGGGCGACGGAGGCAGAGCGGCAGCGGGGGCTTATAGCAAGGCTAAAGACGGGGGTACGCTCTCAGGACACCTTCTGCCGTGCAAGAGCAACCGCCGCCGCGTCGGGCGCTGTGCAGTCAATCCACGCACCGGTCTAACGAAGGGGCACCGTAACTTGGGGTTCTTAGGGGGGCGGGCGTAAGGACTGTGCCCCCGGAAGGGGGCTAAAGTCCGCCGGCCCGCCCCACTAAGCAGCCTTTTGCTGACTTTTGGGCTGTGCCAAAAGTCAGTCGCCCGGGGGCGAAACCCCCGTCCAAGCCCCGCGCCGCGGCGGCGCGGCAAAAGGGTACCGAACTGCACCAAACCGTTGAAAAAAAGCCACCCAAACAAAAGACAGGCAGCTACAATTCAAGTGTAACTGCCTGTCTGCCTATCATAAAACGAAAAAAATCTACACAACGCGCCCAACGGCGCCGGAGCGCAGGGTCAGGGTCCCGCCTCCAAGTCCCGTACCAGCGGCGGGAGCTGAGAAATCATGTTGTCCATATCCTCGAACATCGCGCTCTTGGTGGTACCCAGCCGGCTGGCTCTATCAATGTGCTTGACGACCTCCTGATACTTGTCCATAATCCCCTCAAAGAACTGACGGATGGACTGGAGTTCCTGCTGGGAGGAGAGAATCACCCCGGAGATCTCCGTCTGCACGGACACAGCCCCCTCGGCGGCGGTGGTGATCCGCTGGAAGCTCTCGCCAGTCTGGGAGACGATGCCCACCCCTTGGCCCAAGGTCTCCTGGGAGGTGAGAATGCTGTGGTTAAGCTCCCCCGCCCGGGCCTCCACGTCGTTGACGCCGCTGTTGACCTCGGCGGAGAGGGACTTGATCTCCTCGGCCAGCTGCTTGACCTGGGTGGCCACCACGGCGAAGCCCTTGCCGGCCTCCCCCGCCCGGGCCGCCTCAATGGAGGCGTTAATGGCCAAGATGTTGGTCTGATCGGCAATGGACACGATCTTACCCATGCACTGCTGGATCTCCCGGATAGCGGCTTGGAGCTGGGCGAAGGTCTCCGACATGGTCTCGTAGGACTTCTGCACCTCGGCGGAGGTCTGTCCTAAGGCGTCCATCTGGCTTTGGGCCTCGGCCACAGTGTCGGCGATTTCGCCCCGGACCTGGCTGAACTGCTCCGCCGTCTCATTGATATTGGAGAAGGAGCAGCCCAAGTCCCGGAGCTTACCTTGAAAATGACCTGCCTCCTTGAGCACGCCGGAGAAAGCGGAGCCAACCATACTCAGCTCGAAGAGGGAGGCCACCTCCTTCTGCACCAGCTCCTTCTGGTACTCCTTCAGACTGCCTGCCACGTGGAGGACGGGGTAGAGGCTCTTCTCCTCCCGCGCCTTTGCCGGCGTGCGCCGGCCCTTTCCTGCAAACAACATCGCCTGATTCCTCCTTACTCAAAGACCACACAGGTCATGGACTGGTTGACGAAACGGTTGTTATAGTGCTCTCCATAACCCACGACGCCGGCGTGGCAGCCCAAGGCCGCCATCTCTTGGAGATAGGTCTGCATGTAGCCCCGCTCGGAGAAGAGCTTGTAGCGGAAGAGGCAGTTCACGGAGAAGATCGCCGAGCGGCGGGGAAACTCTTGGCAAATCTGGGCTATGGTGCTCCGGGTGATGGCCTGATAGTCCCCCAGCTCCAAGAGGATCAATACATCGGAATCGTTGACTTGGCGGAAACAGGCCAGCGCGTTGCCCTGAACCTCCTTGATGGAGATGATGCAGGTGTCATCCCCGTTGAGCTTTCCAAAGGGGTTCTGGAAGGTCCGGGTGAGGATCTCCTGGTCGGTGACGTGGAGAATACTCTGGTAGACCTGCTTGGCCGGCTTGCCGTTGAGGGAACCCAAGACATAGTTGGCCCGGTCGGTGTTGGAGGCGATGAAGCGGTAGTTCCCCATTTGGTGATAGATATTCTCTTTATAGGTCTTGACGCGCCCCCCCTGATTGCGCACTATGGCGTAGGCCACCGCGTCCCGGTAGACACAGCCGTTGGCACTGACCCGGCCCTCTCCGCCGGTGCCGCCCACCAAGGAGATCCCCCGCCGCTGGAGGGAGGTGTACATGGTGGTCAGCACACAGGCGTCGTTCCCGGTACAAAAGTCGATGCACACGGTGTCCCCTCCCGAGGCATTCACCGCCTGCATATCCCGCTCCAGACGCTGTATGTACTTCACCGGCATGGTGGAGACCTCTTCCAGTGCCCCCACCGCCGCGGCCACGCCGGAGAAGGCGATGATGCCCACACCCTGCTCCACAATCGCTGTCTGGTAGCTCATGCCGATGCAGCCGATGCTGGGTACGCCGGGGTAACGCTTCTCCAAGGCCTCCACATGGGCCTCGAACTGCCTGTCGTTGGACAGCAGCATGATGAACTGGGGATTGCTCAGTCCGCGCAGGGCCTCGTCAATGTCCCCACGCTGGCTCATACCAAAAAATTGCTTCACGCTGTGATCTCCCCTTCTGTGGTTTTTCCAGTTTCCTGATTCTTTTTATTATACTGGAAAGGGTCAGGCCTGTCAACGGGTAAAAAAGTGTCCAATAGACGGGGGCAGGCGGAAGCCTCTGCGGCTGTCATTTTTGCTGTATCCTTTGGTACGGCTGCCATCCGGTACAAATAAAACTTTTGCCATTGTCTTTTTCTGCGGGCTGTGGTATACTGCAACTGCTTATGATTTACGGCCATATTTTGACAAAAAGCTGTCGCCGCTCCGGTGACTTTGTAAGGGAGGACCTATGAAAATACGCCGCCTTCTTCCCGCCCTGTTCCTGTGTCTGTGCCTGTCCGTCCCCGTTGCCGCCGACGAGGCCGCTGCGCAGGACGCCTCCTTCTCCGCCGAGGGGTTCTCTTCCCCCCAGAGGCTGTGGGACGGCGACCGGGGCACCTATGCCGCCGCCGGGGAGGGCGCGGCGGTGCACATCACCGGCTCCACCCCCATTGCCTCCCTCTACATCGAGTTTGACCGCCTGCCCCAGCCCTATGCGCTGGAGGGCGGCGGCGGGAGCTATCCCTGCGGGGAGGAGGGCTTTCTTCACCAGTACATCGACGTGACCGGCCTCACCGGCGGGGGGCAGGAGAACATCACCCTCCGCTTCCCCAAGGGGACGGTAATTGCTGACATCTACGCTTTCTCTGACGGGGTCCTTCCCAACTGGGTGCAGGTGTGGGAGCCGCCCTGTGAGGAGGCAGATCTGCTGCTGCTCTCCTCCCACTCCGACGATGAACAGCTGTTCTTCGCCGGCATCCTCCCCTACTACGCCGGGGAGCGGCAGCTGGAGGTACAGGTGGCCTACATCGTGCAGCACTTTGAGGCCAACGGTGCCCAAGACCACCGGCGGCCCCATGAGCAGCTGGACGGTCTGTGGACCGTAGGGGTGCGGCACTACCCCATTATTCCGGAGTTTCCCGATCTGTATGCCGAGTCCAAGGACCGCGCCGAGGCCCTTCGGCGGGCGAAAGATGTGTATCAGAACGCCGGGTACAGCTATGAGGACTTTGTGGGCTATCTCACCGGCTGTATCCGGCGGTGTAAGCCGCTGGTGGTGGTCTCCCACGATTTGGACGGGGAGTATGGCCACGGGACCCATGTCCTCTGTGCCGACGCCTTGGGGACAGCCCTTCAAAGTGCCGCCGATCCGGCACAGTATCCCGAAAGCGCCGTGGAGTACGGGGTCTGGCAGGTGGAGAAAACCTATCTGCACCTCTATGGCGAGAATCCCATTGTGATGGACTGGGATGTCCCCCTGGAGCACTTCGGCGGAAAGACCGCCTTCCAAGTGACGCAGGAGGGCTTTGGCTGTCACAAGAGCCAGCACTGGACTTGGTTTTATAAGTGGATCTACGGCACCGATGGCGCGCCGATTACAAAGGCCAGTCAGATCAGCCGCTACTCCCCCTGCCTCTTTGGACTCTATGACACCCATGTGGGCTTGGACGAGGCCGGCGGGGACTTCTTTGAGCATGTGAAGCCCTACGCCCAGCGCCGGGCGGAGGCGGAGGAGGCCGCGCGGGCGGAGGCGGAACGGATTGCCGCCGAGGAGGCCGCCAGAGCCGAGGCGGAGCGGGTTGCCGCCGAGGAGGCCGCTCAGGCGGAGGCCGCACAGGCCGCCGCGGCCAAAAACGCCGCCGTGCAGCAAATTACCATGACCGCAGGCGTGCTGGCCTTTGCGCTGCTGGCACTGCTGATCAGCCGGTGGGGCCGGCATAAAAAAACCTCCCAACGAAAGGGGCGGAGACAACAGTGAGTATAGAGACCGTTTCTGTCATTATTCCCGCGTATAAGCCCGATGAGAAGCTTCTGCACACCCTGAGTGAGCTGGTACGCACCGGCTTTACCGATATCTTAGTGGTGGATGACGGCAGCGGAGCGGCCTTTGAGGCGGTCTTTGAGAAGGTGAAGGCCATCCCCCAGTGCACCCTTCTGCGCCACGGCGTGAACCGGGGCAAGGGGGCGGCGCTGAAAACCGCCTTCGCCTACTTCTTGGACAACCGGCCCGACAGCGCCGGCGTGGTCACGGCTGACGCCGACGGGCAGCACTTGGCGGGGGATATCGCCGCCGTGTCGGAGAGGATGCTCTCAGGGGGACACATTGTCCTGGGTGTCCGGGACTTCTCCGGGGCCCATGTGCCCTCCCGGAGCCGTAGGGGGAACCGGATCACCATCGCCGTGTTCCGCCTCTTCTTCGGTATGAAAATCAGCGACACGCAGACGGGCCTCCGGGCCTTCCCCCGGTCGGTGATGGCGGAGATCGCCCAAGCCAAGGGGGAGCGGTACGAGTTTGAGACCCAGATGCTCTTCCTTATGAGCCAGAGGAAGATTCCCTTTGACGAGGTGCCCATTGAGACGGTGTACCTCGAGGAGAACCGCTCCTCCCACTTTCGGGTGGTGCGGGACAGCGTGCGCATCTACTCGCTGATCTTGGGCTACCTCCTCAGCAGCGTGGCGGCGGCGGTGGTGGACGCGCTGGCCTTCTTCCTCTTTAAGAGTGTACACTTCCTCGGCTTCCTCCCCATCCCCCTCACCTGGTCCGCCGCCATCCTGGCCCGGATTATCTCCTCTCTGACCAACTTTCTGATCAACGCCAAACTGGTCTTTCACGGCAAGGCAGACAAGGGGACGCTGATACGCTACTACATATTGGCTGTGGCGCAGATCACGGTGTCCACGGCGCTGGTGTATTTTGCCGAGCGCCTGTTCTCCGTCACCGCGCCTTGGCTCTCCACCCTGATCAAGGCCGCGGTGGACACGGTGCTCTTCTTCCTCAGCTTCCGCATCCAGCACAAGTGGGTATTCAACCGTTGACAACTATCGCGCCGGCGGCGGACCGCCGGTTTGAAAGGAATTCCTCCTATGACAAAAAGTACCTTTACCTTTCGCAGGGGCTACCTCCTCTACCTTCTGGCGCTGGCGGCTTTGATGCTTGCCGCGGTGCTCTACGTCCGCTCTGTGCTCTCCGGCTATGAGGCCAATCAGCCTGAGCGGCAGGTGGAGGCCGCGGTGACAGAGCTGGCCGCCGACGCCCAGAGCGGGGCGCTTTGGGATAAGTACCGCCTGCCCAGTGTCACCCCCGGCCGGTTTGAGCAGGACATGGAGCTCCAGTCGGCCTATCTGGCCCTCTATGACCCGAAGGTCATGGACTTCTCCCTGTCCTCCGCCCCCCACGCCGAGGGGGAGCTGGTCTACAACATCCACAACAACGGCTTCGTTCTGGCCCAAGTGACCCTGCACACAGCGGGGGAGCCGGTGACGCGGCTGGGGATTCTCACCTCCCAGAACTGGGAGGTGGCCAATCTGGAGCCGGTATTCACCGCCCACGACTTCACCCTGTCCGTGCCCGCCGACTTCTCCGTAGCCGTCAACGGCGTTCCGCTTACAGAGGCGGACGGGACGCCGGGCGGTCTGAGGACCATCACCTACACCATCCCCGGCAGCTATGTGATGCCGGAGCTGACCATCGCCGACCCCTCAGGCCGGACGGCGGGATACACCTTCCGGGGGAATCAGATTCTGCCGGAGCTCTACAACTATTCCCTCACCCTCCCCGCCGCCCTGCGGGTCACGGTAAACGGCGTCCCCATTCAGGGGCAGGCTGCGGACAACGCCGCCATGCTCCGCTATGACATCGTGCAGCTGGATCAGCCCGATGTGCAGATTGCCGATCCCTACGGCAACACGGCAGCCTACACAGGCGGGGATGAGCTGCCGCTGACCTACATGACTATCTCCACCGTGGGGGGCACCGTGCGCTTGGACGGCGCGGAACTCACCGCCGATGAGACACGCCTCCCCGCGGAATACGCAAATTTCGCCGACTATGTGCCCGGCCTGCCGCAGGTCTCCACCTACCACATCGCCGTGCTGCGGGAGGACGCCGAGATCACGGTTACTGACCGGGACGGCGTTCCGGTGGAGCTGGAGCCCGGACAGCACACCTACGACCTCACCAGTCTCTCCGGCGGCTTGGAGAGCGTGCCGGCAGAGATCGCCGCGGAGATTGACGTGGTGGACGCGGCCCAGAAGTGGAGCCTCTTTATGAGCAACGATCTGCGTTTCAAGCTCCTCTCCCCCTACTTAATCAAGGACTCCTACCAGTACGAGGTGGCCTATAAGTACGCCAACGGGGTGGATATCACCTTTACCAGCAACCACAGCCTCAAAAATCCAGCCTTTACGGAGGTATCGGCCACCAATTTTGTCTATATCGCGGACAACTGCTTCTCTGTGGACATCCACTTTGTCAAGCATATGCTGCTCACCCGCACCGGTGCCAGCGTAGACGATGAGGTCAATGACCGCTTCTACTTCGTCAAGTACGATGACACCGATGACGGCAAGGACAATCCCACTTGGAAGATCGCGGGAATGAAGGAGATTGTAAACAATGCAGGATGAACGTGTAGAGACTGCCGCTGTCAGCACCGGCGGGCGGCGGGTACAGCCGAAAGAGCCCCGCAGACATGACGAGGGGGGCGGAAAAAGGCCCGGTGCGGGACGAATCCTTCTGCGGATCGGCGCGGTGCTGCTGACCTTTGTGGCCGCGCTGGCGCTGACGCTGCTGATTTCCCTGAAGATGGTCTGCTCCAGCGCCTTCCCCTCCGCCCAGCAGATGTTTGTCACCACCATCCTGGAGACCGGACAGCTGAAGTTTCTGGCGTCTTGGTTCCTCAGCAGTGAGGAGATTCAGGAGATCGTGGACAAAAACTCCATGAAGGCCCTCAACGCCTCTGTGGACACCGCCCTGATCCAAGTGGGCGGCAGCGGCTCTGTCAACGTGGGCGGCGAGAGCGGCGAGGAGGACAGCGGTGACCCTATTGAGATCGTGGAGGTGGCCGGCGCCAACTACACCGGCACTATGATGATCGTCAAGGACCCGGCCAGAGTGAGTCTGGCCACCATCTACCCTTGGCGGGAGGTGGGCGTGCCCTTGGACCAGCTGGTGGCCTCCGCCGGGGCTATCGGCGGCATCAACGGCGGGCTATACAACTCCTATAACAACTCCGGCGGCCGGCCCTATGGGGTTATCGTCTCCCACGGGGAAATTCAGTACAACAAGCCCCAGGAGTTCCCCGGTCTGGTGCTCATCGGGTTTACGGAGGACAACATTCTGGAGATCATCGACATCTCCAAACTGAACGCCGCCGGGGTGGAGGAGCTGGTAGCGGAGCGGAGGATTCGGGACGCCGTCACCTTCCAGGAGGAGGCCAGCGACGCCAACAACCACTTTGTTCAGCTGATTATCAACAACGAGGCCCGGGAGATGAACGGCATGGGCAGCGGTCTGAATCCCCGCACCGCTATCGGACAACGGGCCGACGGGGCTGTGCTGCTGTTTGTCACCGACGGCCGGGGCAAGGCCGGCCACCTGGGGGCCTCCAGCGGCGATCTGATCGGCGTGATGCAGGAGTTCGGAGCGGTGAATGCCGCCAATTTGGACGGCGGAAGCTCCTCCTGCATGTATTATGACGGCGAGTACCTGATGGACAGCGTCACCTTCTATCAGGCCAATTCCTCTTGGAAACTGCCGGCAGGATTTGTTGTAACTTAAAAAATGTGAGCATTTTCAAGACGCTCGATGGAAATCTGCGGGTTTCCATCGATTAGGGGCTGCGTCTCGCCCATGAGCCTCCCTGCGGGGAGGCTCATGGGTTTGACGCTCGCTTTGCGAGAGGTATTTTTCCGAGGATGCAATCTCCGGAAAAATAGCTCCAGTTTATTTGCGGCCTGCGGGCCACAAACTCTGTTGATGGCACTGCGGCACGGCGTGAAGAGCAACGTGTGTCTTTGGTGTGCGGTCATATTTTTTGGTATTTGTCCGCGAAACAGAAGTTTCTTTCCTGTTAGCGCGGTAAATTGCAGAAATATGGTTGACAAAGCTCAGATATTTGCTATAGTAATAAGTTGTGGATATGTGTAAGCAGTATTCCATGAAAAAGGTGTACACCTTTTTCTGTTTCCAGTACTGGAAACAGAAAAAGGTTTGCATAATAGTCCCACAAGGAAATATAGGAGGTTTGCATGAAAAGAATTCTCAGCATGTTGCTGGCGCTGACCATGCTCTTTGCACTGGTGAGTTGCGGCAACGACAACCAGCCGTCCAACAACGGCGGCAATCAGAACACCAACCAGACCGATGACAACAACACCACTGACGACAACACCACCACTGACGATTGGCACATTGGCATCATCACCGGTACCGTGTCCCAGTCCGAGGATGATCTCCGCGGCGCCGAGGCCATTCAGACCAAGTACGGCGCTGAGAAGGTGAAGCTGGCCACCTACCCTGACAACTTCACCGAGGAGCTGGAGACCACCATTCAGACCATCGTCAACATGTCCGACGATCCTCTGATGAAGGCCATCATCGTCAACCAGTCCGTCCCCGGCACCGCCGAGGCCTTTACCCAGATCAAGGAGCGCCGCCCCGACATCCTGTGCATCGCCGGTGAGGCTCACGAGGACCTGCCCGTGGTGGGCGCCTCCGCCGACTTGGTCTGCAACAACGACTTCGTCTCCCGCGGCTATCTGATGATCCGCACCGCCCACGAGCTGGGCTGCGACACCTTCGTCCACATCTCCTTCCCCCGGCACATGTCCTATGAGACCATGAGCCGCCGTGTGGCCGTCATGAAGGAGGCCTGCAAGGAGTTTGGCATGACCTTCGTGGAGGAGACCGCTCCCGATCCCACCACCGACGTGGGCGTCACCGGCGCCCAGGCCTACGTGCTGGAGAAGGCTCCCGAGTGGATCCAGAAGTACGGCCAGAACTCTGCCTACTTCTGCACCAACGACGCCCACACCGCTCCCCTGCTGCAGCGCCTGCTGGAGCTGGGCGGCTACTTCATCGAGGCCGACCTGCCCTCTCCTCTGATGGGCTATCCCAATGCTTTAGGTGATCTGGACCTGACTGCCGAGGCCGGCGACTTTGACGCCATTCTGGCCAAGGTGGAGCAGGCTGTTGTGGACGCCGGCGGCGACGGTCGCTTCGGCACTTGGGCTTACTCCTACGGCTACTGCCTGTCCGCTGGTCTGGCCCAGCACGCCATCAACGTGATCGAGGGCAACAGCGAGATCAACAACATGGACGACGTGGCCGCCGCCCTGCAGGAGTACTCCCCCAAGGCTGCTTGGAACGGCTCCGGTTACACCAATGCTGACACCGGCGTCAAGGAGGACAACGTGTTCCTGATCTACCAGGATACCTATATCATGGGCAATCCCGGCAAGTTCATGGGCGCCACTGACGTTGAAGTACCCGAGAAGTACTACACCGTGAAGTAAGTGAAGCCACTGCATTTTACAGGAAATCAATGAAGGAAGCAGGGGGGAGGTTCATCCTCCCCCCTGCTTCCTTAGAACCTGTATTCACAACTGGAAATGGCAGATGGATGAGGAATTCTCCTCAGGCCGCTCCTGTCGATCTGTTCGGTCCCTCCCCTGCAAGGAGCGGTGGGAGAATATCCCGTTAGGCGGCGTTTGCGGTTGTGAATACAGGATTTTAGATAAAGGGTGTGATTTCGATAGGCAGCTCAAATGCTCCTCTGCTGGAGATGCGAAGCATCAAGAAGGACTTCTTCGGCAATCAGGTCCTCACCGACATCAATTTCACCTTGGAGGCCGGCCAGGTTTTAGGTCTCTGCGGTGAGAACGGCGCGGGTAAGTCCACACTGATGAAAATCCTCTTCGGTATGGACGTTATCCGGGAGACCGGCGGCTATGAGGGCGACATCATCATCAACGGGGAGAAGGCGGTGTTCAACACCCCCTTCGACGCGCTGAAGGCCGGCATCGGCATGGTCCACCAAGAGTTCTCCCTGATTCCCGGCTTCACCGCCACAGAGAATATCCTCCTCAATCGGGAGCCCCAGAAAAAGAATGTGATCTCCCAAGTCTTCGGCGAGCGGCTCAACACCTTGGACTACAAGGAGATGGACCGGCGGGCCGCCACGGCCATCCAGAAGATGGGCGTGGAGATCGACGCGAAAATGGTCATCAGCAGTATGCCCGTGGGCCACAAGCAGTTTACAGAGATTGCCCGTGAGTTGAGCAAGGATCAGCTCAAGCTGCTGATTTTGGACGAGCCCACCGCCGTTCTCACGGAGAAGGAGGCGGAGGCTCTGCTGGATTCCATCCGGGCCATGGCCGCCCAAAAGATCTCCGTAATCTTCATCACCCACCGCCTTCACGAGATTCTCTCGGTGTGTGACAAGGTGGTGGTCATGCGGGACGGCCACGTGGTCCGGGACGTCCCCACCAAAGAGACCAGTGTGGACGATATCACACGCTGGATGGTGGGCCGCGACGTGCAGAGTGCCGCCTCCCGCGCCGAGATCAAGGACGAAAAGGCCGATGCCAAGACCGTTATGTCCATCAAGAATCTGTGGGTGGACATGCCCGGTGAGACGGTGCGCAATGTCTCCTTGGATGTGCGCCAGGGTGAGATTTTGGGCATCGGCGGCTTGGCCGGCCAAGGGAAGCTGGGAATCCCCAACGGCATCATGGGTCTCTACGAGGCCGGCGGCACCGTGGTCTTTGACGGGCAGGAGATTCCCCTGAACAACCCCCGCAAGTGCTTGGACTCCTCCTTGGCCTTTGTGTCGGAGGACCGGCGGGAGGTGGGTCTGTTGTTGGATGAAACGCTGGAGTGGAACGTGGCCTTCCCCGCGATGCAGATTCAGAACAAGTTTTTGAAGCTCCTCCTCGGGGGCCTTGTCAAATGGCGGGACGAGAAAGCCATCCACACCGTGACCCAGAAGTATATTGACCAGCTTCAGATCAAGTGTACCAGCTCCAAGCAGAAGGCTAAGGAGCTCTCCGGCGGCAACCAGCAGAAGGTATGTCTGGCTAAGGCCTTCGCCTTGGAACCCAAGTTCCTCTTTGTGTCCGAACCCACCCGGGGAATCGACGTGGGCGCCAAGGCCTTGGTGCTGGATGCGCTGAAGCAGTTCAACCGGGAGAGCGGCGTCACGGTGGTGATGATCTCCTCTGAGCTGGAGGAGCTGCGGCAGACCTGTGACCGGATCGCCATTATCTCCGGCGGACAGGTCTCGGGCATTCTGCCCGCGGCGGCGTCCTCGGAGGAGTTCGGCACGCTGATGATCAGTAAAGTTGTGTAAGGAGGGTATTGATATGAGCAAATCAGAACAACTGCAGCAAACCCGCTTCGGTCAGCTCGTCAATACCTACGGCCTGCCGAGACTGATTATTACCGGATTTTTGATTTTCCTCTTCATTATGGCCCCCATCACCGGGTCCGATCTGGCCACCCAGATCACCAACGTCATCAACCGCTTCAGCTGGAACGCTGTACTGGTGCTGGCCATGGTACCCATGATCCACTCCGGCTGCGGACTGAACTTCGGCATCCCTCTGGGCGTTCTATCGGGGCTCTTGGGCGGTACGCTGGCCATCGAGCTGGGCTTTACCGGGCCTATGAGCTTTGTGATGGCCATTGTGGTGTCCACCCCCTTTGCCATTCTCTTTGGCGGCGGCTATGGCGCGCTGCTGAACAGGATCAAGGGCGGCGAGATGATGGTGGCCACCTACGTGGGGTTCTCCTCTGTGTCCTTCATGTGCATCATGTGGCTGATGATCCCCTATAAGAACCCCTCTATCGTTATGGCATACACCGGTGTGGGCCTTAGAAACATGTTCGCTCTGGACAGCTTCTACGCCAATGTCCTCTCCAAGCTCTTTGAGATCGACCTGAATCCTTGGGGGATCAATTTGGTGATTCCCACCGGGTCCCTGCTGTTCTTTGCCCTGCTGGCCTTCCTGATGTGGGCGTTCCTCCACACCAAGACCGGCACCGCCATGACCGCTGTGGGCTCCAATCCCACCTTCGCCAAGGCCTCCGGCATCAACGTGGACCGGATCCGGCTGCTGTCCGTGATTCTCTCCACTTGGCTGGGCGCCATCGGCATCATCGTCTATCAGCAGGGCTTCGGCTTTGTGCAGCTCTACACGGCCCCCCAGAATATGACTATGCCGGCGGTGGCGGCTGTTCTCATCGGCGGCGCGTCGGTGAATAAGGCCTCCATCTCCAACGTCATCATCGGTACGCTCCTCTTCCAAGGTCTTGTGACCATGACGCCCACCGTGATCACCGCTCTGATCCACACGGACGTGAGCGAGGTCATCCGTATCATCGTCTCCAACGGCATGGTGGTCTACGCCCTGACGAGAAAAACGGAGGGATTGAAATGAGCAGTAATAAAAATACTCCTCTTGGCCAGAGGAATTTGGAATCTATGCACAACTACGCTACCCCTATTGGCCGGAGGATTTTGGAACTTGTGCGCAACTACGCTGTGCCCATCATGTTCATTATCATCTGCGCTGTCTGCATTCCCCTCTCCGGCTTCTCTACCAGCTATCTGCTCAACGAGATCATCACCCGTATGGGGCGGAACATCTTTTTGATCCTCAGTCTGCTGATCCCCATCATGTCCGGTATGGGCTTGAATTTCGGCATGACTTTGGGGGCCATGGCGGGCCAGATCGCGCTGATCTTTGTCACCGACTGGCAGATCTGGGGCATTCCCGGCGTGGTGCTGGCTATGATCCTGTCCGTGCCCCTGTCCACCCTGCTGGGTCTCATGTGCGGCAAACTCATGAATATGGCCAAGGGCCGCGAGATGATCCTGGGCTATATGATGAACTACTTCGTCGGCGGTCTCTACCAGCTGGTGGTGCTCTACTTTATGGCCTCTATCATCCCCATCAAACACGCCTCCATCCGCCTGCCCAGAGGCTTTGGCATCCGGACCACCGTGAATCTGACCAACATGCGCCAGTGCTTGGACAATGAGCTGGCCATCCTCTACAACGGTGTGAAGATTCCGGTTTTGAACTTCATCATCATCGCCGCGCTGTGCCTGTTCATCGTCTGGTTCCGCCGGACGAAGCTGGGTCAGGACATGCGGGCCGTGGGTCAGGACATGGATGTGGCGCAGGCCGCCGGCATCAATGTGGACCGAACCCGGATTATCTCCATCATCATCTCCACGGTATTTGCCGGCTTCGGTCAGATTATCTATCTCCAGAACATCGGCAACTTCCCCACCTACACCGCCCACTCCCAGATCGGTATGTTCTGCATCGCCGCGCTGCTGGTCGGCGGCGCCAGTGTGGAAAAGGCTTCCATCGGAAACGTCTTTTTGGGCGTCATACTGTTCCACACCATGTTCATCGTGGCGCCCAAGGCGGGTGTCGCTATCACCGGCGACGCCATGATCGGAGAATATTTCCGCGTGTTTGTCTCCTATGGCGTCATCACCATGGCCCTGATCATGTATGAGATCAAGAAGCGCAGGGCCCGGAGCCAGGGCGGCGAGCTGCTGGCGCTGGCCCAGAAGGAAGGGGGCGCCGCGTCGTGAACAAGAAAGGACTTGTGATCCGCCTGACTGCCTTGGCTGTGGTGATCGCCATCGCCGCCACCATGATGGTCATCGGCCGGGGACACACCATCTATTTTGACAACAAGACCGTTGAGAACTACCAAGGCAATGAGTACAAGGCCTTTGAGCGGGTGGTTGTCACCGTCAAGGACGAGGAGGTCGCCAAGCTGGGCAAGCGGGAGCGCGGCATGGCAACTTGGATTGGCCAGAACTTCAAGATGACCTTGGAGATCACCGAGAAAAAGGGCGAGGAGCCCCGGATCGAGGAGATCGAACTGACGCTGCCCTACAACATGGACGGCATCATCATCAACCTGCCCGCCTATCTGGCTGGCCTCCCGGAGGAGGCTTGGCTGTCGGAGTTCATCCCCGCCCCCGAACCGGAGGAGCCGGAGGAGGACCTCGACATCGGCGAGGACATGGGGCTGGGCGAGGACTTGCCCGGCGACACAGGCGAGGACTTCGGCGTTTGATTGGCCGGTTAAAAACCAAAATATGCTCTTGTGGGCCCGGCGTTTGTATCGCTGGGCCCACAAATTTTGGTGGGGTGTGCAGAGAGGGCGTCAGAAATGGAAAGAGCAGAGGCGGCACTTGAAATGTGTCACCCCTGCTCTATGTATGCCGCCTTACTTCCCTACTTCGCCCCCTTGGCGAAGAAGTTATCAATCTCCTGCTTGATCTCATCCGGCTTGGAGTGCTTGATCAGGTAGCCCGCCGGCTTCAGGGGCATCACCTTGATCATGCTCTCCGTGTCCCGGCGGCCGGTAAGGAAGATCACCGGAATATCCTTAAATGCCTCCTCTGAGCGGAGCATCTCCAGCGTCTGCCGGCCATCGCACACAGGCATCTCGTAGTCCAAGAGCACCAAGTCCGGCTGGTTCAGCGTGATGGTCCGTATCGCCGCCACGCCGGAATCTGCCACAGCCACTTGGTAGTCCTCCCCCAGAAGGCGTTTCATCCCCTCCCGGATAGTCAGTGAGTCGTCCACTACCAAGATCTTGGGCTTGGCCGACTCCTGCTCTGTCTGCTCCCGGCGCTGGGACAGGTACTTCTCAACCTCGTCCATAGCATTCTCCGCCTCAATGGGGGTACCCACGCCGTCCTCCAGCAGGTGGGGAGCGATGACACAGTAGGCGAAGTATCCGGCGCCGCTGGTGTTGAACAGGAGGCTGGCTTGGAACTCCTCCCGCTCGAAGATCTTCTTGAACTGCTCATAGGTCAGCAGGTTCTCCTCCTGCAGCTCGCTCCCCTTCTCCGCCGGGAAGTGCTCCAGAACACGGGAGACAAACTGGCGAGCGGTGTAGCGTGCGGCGTGGACCAGCATGGTATCCAGCTTTCCAGTCTGAATGCCCAAGATCTTTCCCACGGTGTTGATCAGCAGCTTCTCCTCAAAGACCAAGATGATCTCCTGCCGCCGCTGGTCCTTCTTTGTACCGTAGACCAAGCGGTAGTAGACCCCCTTGCCGAACTTCTCACCGCCGTAGGCCTCGCTGATCATCTGAGACTCCAAGTGGAAGAGGTCGAATACCAGCTGCACGATCACCTTCTCCAAAGCCTTCAGCTCCTCGCCGGGCAGCAGGTTCTCCCACTTCCTCTCCCGTTTGCCGGTGATGGCCTGATCCTCGGTGAGGGTGTGGCCGATCAGCCAGCCCGTACAGACGCCGAGGAAGTGGTCCACCGCGTCAGGGGCGTAATTCGTCTGCTCCAGCTCCTGCTCCAAGGCGGGGAGGGTGTTCTCCCGAAAGCCCCGGTGAATGCGTCGGTGCTCTGCCAAGCCCTCGTAGTCAATGGAGAGCATGTACGCCTCCTCATCGGCAAAGTGCTTCATTGCATGGTCCTTAAAGTACTTGATGCCCTCCTGACACGTCCACTGGCTGTCCTTCTCCTCCTCCCGGAAGGCGAAGAGCTTGTTGATGATCTTGAACAGCCGCTGATGCTCATGGTCAATACTCTCCACGCCGATTTTGAACTCGTCCTGCCATACAAATTCAGTCGCCATAGTACATCCTCCTTCGCCGCGGCCGCACACCTCCGCGGCAATATTGATGACCCCGCCCCCAGAGCGCATGATATAGAGGGCAGAGGAACAGCTACTCCACCATTATACAACATATGGTATTCACTTTCAATCCCCCTGTTAATTTTTTACCTGTGAAAGCACCGCCATCTTTCCATTCCTTTCCGCCACAGCGTGTGGGCGTGGAAAGGCTTTTAAGCGGCAAAAAGGAGAGGCCGGTCACAAGGGACCGGTCTCTCCTTTTTGGTGAAATAACAAGCCCCGCCTGGGCCGTGCGCGCCTCGTTATAACCTGCACATAGTGAGCAGGTGGGTTGCCTCCAGCCAGCTTTACTGCTTCCAACTTCCAACCGCAAAAGTGGCAGTCGGGAGGCCTGCAAACCACAGGCTGAGGGCGGCATCCCGTATAACGAAATGTGGGTTAAAAAAAGACGCATCACGAACCCCGCAGGGCAATATGCGCTTACGCGCTCGTTTGAAATCTGCGGATTTCAAACGAAGAGGTCTGCAGCCGCCTGCGTCGCACTCGCTGACGCTCGCACGCTTGTCGGCTGAGAGGTATTTTTTCCGAAAACGCAGTTTCCGGAAAAAATGATTTTAGATGTTTTGCGGCGTGCGCGCCGCAAACTTTTGAGGGGCTCTTTGCGGCCGGGCCGCAAATTCGATGGGGATAGTATGGGAGCTTTGGGGCGGGAATATTGTCGAATGAGGCGGGGGAATTTTTTCCGCTACTCCTCGTCCTCGAAGAGCTGCTCCATGAAGAGGTCGTAGACCTCCTCCGCCTCCGCGTCGCTGTCCAAGGTGGAGAGGAGTTCTTCGCCGTTCTCGGTGATCGTCTTGAGGATAATCAGACCGTACTCCTCGCCGTCCTCGTCGGCGCCCTCCTCCACCGCGGGAAAGAAGGCTGTGTAGGTCTGCCCCCGGTGCTCCAGAGAGGCCACGAACTCCAGCTCGATGTCGTTGCCGTCCTCGTCTGTGATGGTGATGAAATCGGGACCGTACTCCTCGCTCATAGTCCGCTCCTTTCTTCTGCTGTCCCTATTGTAGCGCGATTTTTGAAAAAATGCAAGAGGGGAAATGCAAGATCAAAGGCCCCAGCCCCAGATTTTTTCCGCCGGGGAAAATACCCCTTTTCAAGAGGGGGTAAACGTGGTATAATAGCCCTCAATGGCTATAATGCTTTTGCGTTTCAGCCTCTCTTCCAGCCTCTGTGAGGCGGGCAGAATGTTCGGTCTATGACCCCATTGGGGCATGTCTCCCGTATATCATGCCTCATACGCGATGTAATCAGTTCCACCCCTCCTATGATGCTTTGGAGGGTCTGTGTTTTGGACGGGAATCCATTTCAAGAAAAAGGAGGTGTTCCGTCATGGAAAACAGCAGCAAGTCCCCCCGCAGCGCCGACCACAGCAGCACCGGGCGCAGAGTGGAGGAGGGCACCGCACCTCAGCGGAAACGGAGCACTAAGAAAAAGAAGAAGCGGAGCATTCTCCGCGGAATCGGTATGTTCTTCAAGGTGGTGGGCACGCTGTGTCTGATTGGCGTGCTGACCGTGGGCATCTTCGCTTGGATCTTCTTTAAGTATGTGGAGACCACTTTGGCTCCGGAGCTGGCCGTGAATTTAGATGCCTTCACCATGAATCAGACCTCCATTGTCTACTATCAGGACAAGGAGACCGGGCAGTGGCTGGAACTCCAGTACCTCTACGGCAAGGAGAACCGAATCTGGCTGGACTATCAGGACATCCCCAAGTACGCCATCGACGCCACCATCGCTATTGAGGACAAGCGGTTCAAGACCCACCACGGCGTAGACTGGCGGCGCACCGCCGGCGCAGTGGTCAACATGTTCTTCGGCATGCGCAACACCTTCGGCGGCTCCACCATCACCCAGCAGGTGATCAAAAACGTCACCGAGTACGATCAGGCCACGGTGAAGCGGAAGGTGACAGAGATTTTCCGCGCCCTCGCTCTGGAGCAGAACTACTCCAAAGAGGACATCATGGAGAACTACCTGAACAAGGTCTATTTCGGCAGCAAGGCCTATGGCATCGGCGCGGCGGCCAAGACCTACTTCAACAAGGATATCTCTGAGCTGTCCTTAGCTCAGATTGCCAGCATTATCGCCATTACCAACAACCCGTCGATCTATAACCCCCTATTCAACAATGTTGTCGCCCATGACACCAAGGAAGTGGATGAAAACGGCGATCCTATCTATGTGGATTGGACCACCGTGCAGCACAACAAGTGGCGGCAGGAAAATATCCTGTATGAAATGCTTGATCAGGGGAAGATCTCCCAAGCCGAGTATGATCAGGCCATCGCCGAGGAGCTGGTCTTTTACGGCACGCCGGAGTACGAGGCCAAGTACGGTCCCACCCCCGAGGAGGGGGAGGAGGGCGGCGAGGAGGGCGATGAGCCCGATATGCCCGCCGGGTCCAAGGGCAGCAAGTACTGGTCTTGGTTTGTGGAGCAGGTCTTTAACGACGTGAAGCAGGATCTGATGGAGAAGTACCACTACTCCGAGGACACCGCCGTGCAGATGATCTACAACGCCGGCTACAAGATCTACGCCACCGTAGATCCGGACATTCAGGAGATTGTGGACAGCGTCTATACCGATGAGACAAACCTAGATAAGCAGAACGCCAAGGGAGACAGGCTCCAGTCGGGCATCACCATTATAGACCCCTATACCGGCCATGTAGTGGCCACCTCGGGCCTTATCGGGGAGAAGGAGGGCAACCGGCTCCAGAGCTACGCCATGACACGGCGGCCCTGCGGCTCCGCCTTCAAGCCCCTGTCGGTCTATGCCCCGGCCATCGAGCACGGCACCATCACCATGGCCAACGTCTATGACGACTACCCGCTGAAGCTCAATGACCGGCAGACCGGCGGCTATCCCAAGAACTCCCCCACACGCTACCGGGGGCTGGTCACCATCAGCACGGCGGTGCGCTACTCCTGCAACACCGTGGCTATCCGGGTGCTCAACGAGCTGGGCTACGCCGCCTCCTATGAGTTTTTGACCACCAATTTGGGCTTTACCACCTTGGTGCCCTCGGACTTGGGGGAGGCCCCCTTGGCTATGGGCGGACTCACCTACGGCGTCAATACGCGGGAGATGGCTGCGGCCTTCTCCGCCTTCGCCAATGACGGCAAGTACAACGTGCCCATCACCTATACCAAAGTCGAGGACGCCGACGGCCAAGTGATCTTGGACAACACGGACAACCCGGACCTCTCTTGGGTGGCGATGAAGGAGACCACGGCCTATCAGATGAACGTACTCCTCAAGCAGGTGGTAAACGCCGGTACCGGTACAGAGGCCCGGATCAACAACATGACTGTGGCCGGCAAAACCGGTACCACCTCCGACCTCTTCGACCGGTACTTCGTGGGCTACACCCCCTACTACTGCGCCGCAGTTTGGGTGGGCTACGGCTACAATACCACCGTCAGCTGGAATGGCAACCCGGCGGCCCAGATGTGGCAGAAGGTGATGAGCCGCGTCCACGAGGGACTGGAGAACAAGGACTTCAACACGCCCGCCGGGGGAATCGGCAATATGAGCATCTGCACCCAGAGCGGCCTCAGAGCCGGCGCAGGCTGTCCTGTGGAGTCGGTAAAGATGGTCAGCAACACCGGTCCCACCGCCACCTGTGAGATTCACCAGAGTATTGAGATCTGTACTGTAAGCGGAAAGCTGGCCAGCGAGATGTGCCCTGAGGACTGCCGGGAGAGCCGCACCTATGTCAACTTTGATCGGGAGAATCTGGTTATCCCCGACGGCACCACCACCACCGATCCCGTCACCGGCGAGGTGACTGTCAACGGTACGCCCATCTTGGCGGAGGACAATGACAAGATGCTTCAGAGTGCCATCGCCTTAGGTCCCTGTGATGTCCACACCACGCCGCTCGTTGATCCCAACGACCCCAACTTCCCCTACGACCCCACGGACCCCAACAGCCCGTGGTACGATCCCACCTACGATCCCAACAGCCCAGAGTACGACCCCGATGCCCCGCCGCCCACTATCCCGGACCCTGTGGACCCGGAGGCTCCCACAGATCCCGGTGAGCCAACAGATCCGGAGAATCCCGATGAGGGCACAGATCCCTCCGACGAGGGGGGCAACGGACTGCCGGGGTGGCTGGATACGCTGCTGAATTGAGAGACGGAGCCGTCCTTTACAGGGCGGCTCCGTTTTTTGGGGCTGAACCGGTTGAACGGCGGTTCATCAAAAAGCTGTAAACGGCGCGGCGACTACCTCCTACACAAATTTACACTTTTTCAACAAGTTTTTTCTTGCAGTTTCTCACATAATACGCTATACTGTTATGGTGTTTTGGAGAGACGCGCCCATTTCCCGCCGCGGAGCGGGTAAAATGCTCTGCGTCCATAGTTCACTTTGAAAGGAATAAGAAATATCATGAGTGCATCCAGAGAGCGCAAAAAGCGTCAGGAATTTCTCGCCTCCGGCGGCGTTGACAAGAAGGCAGTCCAGGACGCCCAGAGGAAGGCGGCGGAGCGAAAGAGCACCATCCTCTACTCCGTCATCGGCGTGTTGTTTGTGGCGGTCACGGTGGCCCTGCTGGTCTACAACAGCGGCATCATTGAGCGCAAGACCAACGCGGTCACTATCGACGGCGTCTCCTACAACGCCGAGGATGTGGCCTTCTACTACTATGAGTCCCTGAACAGCTTCTACACCAATGTGGTCAGTCAGCTGGGCAGCAGCGGCCTGAGCTACGTGGGTCTGAACCCCGGCCTCCCTCTGTCGGAGCAGAAGGCCTTCAACTCCACCGAGGAGGACGCCCAGACTTGGGACGAGTACTTTAAGGAGCAGGCGGTAGAGACTCTGCGCTTTGTCACCGCCGCCACCGCCGCCGCCAAGGAGGAGGGCTTCACCCTCTCCGCCGAGGACACCGCCGCACTGGAGGAGAGCATCCAAGGGGTGAAGGACGCGGCCACCGCCAACGGCACCTCCTACGGCAATTATTTGGACAGCATGTACGGCGGCTATCTGGCCAAGGGCCACATGCCCAAGAGCACCTTTGAGTCCAACCTGAAGGACTACACACTGGCCACCGCCTTTGCCTCCTATCACAACGAATCTCTCACCTACACCGAGGAGCAGGTGAGAGAGGTCTACAATACGGTACCCTCCAGCTATGACAGCGTGGCCTACCGCTTAGTCAGCGTGGACGGCGCTCCCGAGGAGCAGAAGGACGCCGACGGCAACGCCATCGAGGCCACCGACGAGGAGAAAGCCGCCGCCATGAGCGCCGCCGAGGAGACCGCGAAGGCCATCTTGGACGCTTACAACGCCGGCGCGGATCTGGAGAGCGAGGCCAAGAAGTACGACAACGTCACCTACACCAAGGTGGACAAGGGCGCCAACGGCACCTTGGCCTATATCAACTGGTGCTTCGAGGAGGGCCGCAAGGCCGGCGACGCCACCATGATGGACAGCGACTCCACCAGCACTTGGTATGTGGTGGTCTTTGACCGCCGCTATTTGGACGAGACCAAGACCGTGGATGTGCGCCACGTGCTGATCACCAAGGACAACCTCACCGATACTATCCCGGAGGGGACCTCTGACGAGGAGATCGACAAGCTGGTCAAGGCCAAGGCGGAGGAGCTTCTGGCCTCTTGGGACGGCACCGAGGAGGGCTTCGCCCAGCTGGCCCGGGACAACTCCCAGGACAGCAACGCCCAGCAGGGCGGCATCTACACCGGCGTCTATCAGGGCCGGATGGTGGAGACCTTCAACGACTGGATCTTCGACAGCGCCCGGAAGCCGGGGGACAACGACATCGTCAAGACCGACTACGGTTACCACCTGATGTACTACGTGGCGGACAACCAGCCCCAGTGGTATATGAATGCCGAGGCCAGCCTGCGCACCGAGGACTATACCGCGTGGTATGATGCCCTGATAGAGAACGTAGGCGAAGCTGCTCTTAACGACAAGGGCATGGGCTATGTGGGCCAGTAAGAGTCCTCTCATCCCCGTATCGAAACTTTAACCGCTTGAGCCGGTCCCGGCTTAGGGACCGGCTCTTTCTGTGTTGTCAGCATGGACGGTGAGCGGCCCCGTTCTGCCGCCCTCTCCGTCCGATTAACCTCTCCCCTATCCATCCGGGCACGGGGAGGCTCTGGAGGCCGTTATGAGTGAGCGTTTTTTGCGAAATGAGATGATTCTTGGCCCCGCGGCTATGGAGCGGCTGGCCGCCGCCCATGTGTGTGTGTTCGGCTTGGGGGGCGTAGGCAGCTACGTTGTGGAGTGTCTGGCCCGGGCCGGGGTGGGAGAATTGACCTTGGTGGACCGGGATACCTACGGTGAGAGCAACCTGAACCGCCAGCTGGGGGCACTCTGCTCCACCTTGGGCCGCAGTAAGGCGGAGGTTCTGGCAGAGCGCGTCCAGGACATCAACCCGGACTGTCAGGTCCACCCCGTCACCGGGCACTACGACGCGGAACACCGGGAGGCGTTCTGGGCCAGCTATGACTACGCGGCGGACTGTATTGATCTGGTATCCTGTAAGATTGACCTGATTCTCACCGCCCGGGAGCGGCAGATCCCCATCCTCTCCGCCTTAGGTACGGGCAACAAGCTGGACCCCTCCCGTCTGGAGATCACCGACCTGTCCCAGACCAAGGGCTGTCCCTTGGCCCGCGTGATGCGCCGGGAGCTGCGCCGGCGGGGGGTGGAGCACCTGAAGGTGGTCTACAGCAGCGAGGAACCCGCCTCTACACTGGCCTTGGAGGCCCCGCCGCCGGGACGGCGCAGTGTACCCGCCAGCGTGCCTTGGGTCCCCTCAGTGGCGGGGCTTCTGATGGGGAGCGCCATTGTGACAGATCTGATCTCCCATTCACTTCCTAAGGAGGAATCGATATGATTTTGACAGGAACACTTGTCAATGCCGCCGGCGTACTGGCAGGCGGCGGCGTGGGGCTGGCCCTCCACAAGCTGATGCACCGGGGCATTCCAGAGCGGTACAGTGCGCTGGTGATGAAGGGCATCGGCCTGTGCACCGTTTATATCGCCTTCAGCCACCTCTTAGACGGCAGCAAGACGCTGGTGACCATTCTCTCCATGGTTCTGGGGGCTATCATTGGGGAGTGGCTGGACTTAGACGGCAAACTCAAGCGGCTGGGTGAGGTCTTGGAGCGAAAGCTCTCCAAGAGCGGCGGCAGCTTTGCCCAAGGCTTCCTCTCCGCCACCCTGCTCTTCTGTGTGGGCACCATGACCATCACCGGCTCCTTGGAGTCGGGGCTTTTGCAGCAGCACAGCATCCTCTATGCTAAGGCCACCATGGACACCATCGCGGCGCTGATCTTCGCCTCCTCCCTGGGGATGGGGGTGCTTTTCTCCTCGGTACCCGTTCTGTTCTACCAAGGAGGCATCGCCCTGCTGGCCTCGGTGGCTAAACCCTATCTGGGGGACGCGGTGATTGCGGAGATGAACACAGTGGGCTCTCTGCTTCTCTTTGGGCTGTCCTTGGATCTTCTGGATATCAAGCATCTGCCGCTGATGAACTACCTGCCCGCCATGTTTCTGCCAATTTTGTTTTGTACATTTCTGTGAGGATCTGGAGCGCCGTCTGTCTTACGATAGACGGCGTTTTTGCGGAGGTCTGTACAGAGAGAGGGCGCAGTATCCCGATTTAGGATACTGCGCCCTCTTCTTTTTTTAACGCTTTGCCTTCAGTTGAAGGCGAATCCTGTCGCTGATCATGGCAATAAATTCGCTGTTGGTGGGTTTCCCCTTTGCGTTGGATACCGTATAACCAAAGAATTTTTGCAGCGTCTCTAAATCACCCCGATCCCACGCCACCTCGATGGCATGGCGGATGGCGCGCTCCACCCGGGAGGGCGTGGTGCCGAACCGCTTGGCTACCTCGGGATACAGGACCTTGGTCACGGAGTTGATCACATCCATGTCCTCCACCGAGATCATGATGGCCTCCCGAACGTACTGATAGCCCTTGATATGGGCCGGGACGCCCACCTCGTGGATGATGGAGGTCACCAGATTCTCCAAGCCAGGGGTGTGGAGTTCCTCCTCTCTGCTTCCTTGGAGCAGGCGCATATTCTCCAGGATGGCCTCGTCCGTGCAGGGCTTGACCATAAAAGCCGCCGCTCCCAGCGCCCCTGCTGCGGCCACAGTCTGCTGGCTGCAGAAGGAGGACAGGGCAATGACGGTCGGTCCGCCCTCCTCCTGTTTTTTCAGCTTGGACAACACGCTCAGACCATCCATGTGGGGCAGGATCAGGTCAATCAGCAAAAAATCCGGCTTTTCCTGTTCCACGGACCGCAGGGTCTCCACCCCGTCCGCGGCAATCCCAACCACATGGAACTCCCCGGTCTTCTCTATGGCCTCCGCCAGCAGTGCCCGGTACTCCTCATTGGCATCCGCCAATACTACAGTTCTCCTCTTCTCCATGTTTCAAAGCCCTCTCATAATTTCACAGATTTGGCCTCTCTTTATTGGCCATACAAGTTTAGACTAATTATAAACTCTTTATATGACCTTACTGATAAAATAACACAATTGGACAGAATTTTCAAGTCGAATTGCGTCACAAATCCGTAAAATTTTCGATAAAATTTCGACTAATTTTTCTCAAAGCATACTTTTTAAAAATTATTGTCGAATTCTGTCGAATTAAGACGCTTTCTTAGACGTTATACTATACCCATCCTGAAGCATATTGGTAATAAAAATACCGTAGCCCCGAGTAGGATCCCCCACCATCACATGCGTTACCGCGCCAATCAGCTTGCCGCCCTGTACAATGGGGCTGCCGCTCATACCCTGAACAATGCCGCCGGTGGCCGAGAGCAGACGCGGGTCTGTAATGTGGACGACCATATTCTGGCTGGGACTGTTGGGGGCACAGATTCTCTCTATCTCCACCTTATACCGCTCCACCGTGTCGCCGCTGACATTGGCTAAGATCTCCGCCGGCCCCCTTCTGATCTCCTCGGGCTTTGCCACAGGCAGAGCCTCTTGACTTTTCACCATGGATGTCTCCTCCATGGTGCCAAAGACCCCACGGGCGGTGTTGGCGTAGAGGGCACCCAAGTCCTGCTGCAGGTCGAAGTCCCCTCGCAGCTCACCGGGGCTCCCCGCCTCGCCCGGCTTCACCGCCTTGACCCGGGCATACATCACAGCGCCCACGTCCAAGGGCATCAATAGATTGGTGTCTGTGTCGTTGATCCCGTGACCTAAAGCGCCAAAGGCCCCCGTCTCCGGGTCATAGAAGGTCATTGTGCCGATACCCGCTAAACTGTCCCGGACCCAAGCGCCCAAGCGGGCCACGCCGTCGCCCCCTTGGGCCGGCTCCGCCTGAAGCTCCAGTGCGCGGCCCTCCCGGCGGACAGACAGGGCCACCGGATTGCCATTGCTCCGCGCCACCACCGACTGGAACTGCTCTGTGCTCTCCAGCTCCTCCCCACCGGCTGAGACAATCAGATCGCCCACACGGAGTCCGCACTCTCTGGCCGGCGCGCACCGGCCGGCGGCACCCTCCACCTCACTGAGTCCCACCACCAAAATCCCTTGGGAGAACAGCTTGATCCCCACCGTGTGTCCCACAGGGATCAGCCGCTCCGGCAGGGCCTCCACCCGAATTGCCGGCTGGGTCTCCGGCGCGGCCCAGACACTAACGCTGCCGAAAAGTGTCAGCGCCATGAGCACACTGAGGACTTGGTGGTGAAAGCGGTGCGTCTTGTCCAAATGCTCCTGTGATTTCATCCATTCAATCGCCCCTTTCCTCGCTCTTTTGCGTTTTTCCTGCCTCACGCCTTTGCCGCCGGCGCGCCCCGGCAGCTCTGCCGCATTCTGCACCCGCCGCCGACGCCCTTCGGCTGCGGGTACAGGTCCTACTCTCTCCCTTTTTCGAGAAAAAAAGCGTTGTGTCCCCTTCTAAAATCAGGGGAGAATGGATGGAAGAAGCCGGTAAAACCCCTGCTTACGGCGGCGGCGAGGGACTGCCAAAGGAGTTCCTGCCCTCAGTCCCCGGTTTTTCCAAGCAAATCTCTGTTTTTTCCAGTCAAATGGTGAAATTTTCTAAAAATTTCCGCCTTAAAGAAATCTTAAGGGATTCTTAGGCCGTTCTCACAGGTTTATCACGGGAAAAGGGCTTGCGCCGGGAAATAAAATGGGGTATAATGCAACTATCAGCCAAGTGGGGGAAATCAGCCGGGTAACGGATGGTTTCCTCCTCTTTGGGGGAGTCTAAAAGAAAGGGAGGTTTTCATGTTCGGTATCGACCACATCCTGTACGACGGGGCCTATACATACGCCGACGCGGTCAATGCCTTTTTTCTCTACAGCTTCTGCGGCTGGGTAATGGAGTGCATTGTGATCCGGCGTGAGAAGGGCGTGTGGGAGAATCGGGGGTTCGTGCATCTGCCCCTCTGCATTATTTACGGTTTCGGCGCTATGGCGGGCTACGCTCTGCTGCGGCCCATGACCAACAGTTATCTGCTGATCTACGTGTCCGGCGCCCTGCTGGCCACGGCTTTTGAATACCTCACCGGTCGGCTGATGCTCCGGCTCTTTGGTCAGCTCTGGTGGGACTACTCCAACAAGCGCTTCAACTACCAAGGTATTCTCTGCTTGGAGAGCACCATCGGCTGGGGACTAATCGCTGTACTGATCTTCGCCGTGATTCACCCGCTGATCTTTGGTGTAGTCACCCGCTTGGACCACCGTTCGGCCTCCACCTTGGCAATTATTTTGTTTTTAGCCTATCTTGTGGACTTTATCTGCTCGGCCCGCACCGCACTGCATAAGGCCCACGACAACAGAGAGGAGCATGTCTGTGATCCGTCGTAGCCGCGTCAGCGTCAACACCATCGCCGTACCCGACGATCCCGCCTATCTGTCCCTGACCCAAGACATTCTGGAGACCCCTGTGGTGTCCCGGATGAAGGGCTATATTCAGCACGGGGACACCACCTGTATGGAGCACTGTGTCAACGTATCCTACCTGAGCTATCTCTTCTGCCGGGATCACGGGCTCAACGCCCGCTGTGCCGCCCGGGCCGGTCTGCTGCACGACCTGTTCCTCTACGATTGGCACTTTCACCGCCGCCAGAAGGGTGAGCGGCTTCACGGTTTCCAGCACCCTTTGACAGCCCTGCAAAACGCAGAGAAGGCCTTCTCCCTGTGCGAGATGGAGCGAAACATCATCCTGCGCCACATGTGGCCTCTGACCCTAACGCCCCCCAAGTACAAGGAGGCCTATGTGGTGGTCTGGTTTGACAAGTATTGCAGCCTGATGGAGACCTTCCGCCGCCCGGTAATGGCCCTCTACGAGCGCTATGAGCGACGTCTGGAGACAGGCTTCGCCATCGCAGCGGCAAAAAACGCTGCAAAGGGCCAGCTCCTTGCCGCTCCCCTCCTATGCGAGACCACCCACAGACAGGTGTAATTGAACAACAGTTTTTACAAAATAGTATCTGCAAAAAAGAGACTGTTCTACATCCAAAAGGATGCAGAACAGTCTCTTTTTGTATACAAACGGTACCGTCTTTACATACTGTCCCCCAGAACCATCACCAAAGCGCATGGCGATCTTTTCTACACAGCAGCGAATTTTTGCGGCATGCCGAGCTTTGTTGGTGCCGGGAGGCGAAGCCCCCGTCCTATTCCGCGCCAGCACGGCGTATAAAAAGGTATGGAGGTGCTTTCGCACCTCCACTATCCTTAAAAAATCAAGCTCACTTGTTGTCAAAAATCTTAATGATATCCGCAAAGGGGTCATCTTCCTTCTCCGCCCTGGCCGGCTCCTCGCCCTTGGGCTCGCTGCCGCGAGAGCCGCCGCCGGTGAAGAGGGGCTCTCCGAAGAGCCGCTCAAACTCGCTGCGGATCTCCGCAGATTTGGAGGCCGCAGGGGCCGCCGCCGGAGCCTGTGCCGGCTGGGTCTGCATCCGCTGCTGAACAGGGGCCACAGGCTGCTGGGCCGGCTCCTCCTGCTTCTCCTCAAAGCCTGTGGCAATAACGGTGACTTGGAGTTCGTCGTCCATGGACTCCTCCAAGATTGCGCCAAAGATGGTGGCCGCGTCGGGATGTACATAGTCCTTGATCAGGTTGGCCGCCTGCTCCACCTCCTCCAAGCCGATATCCAAAGAGGCGGTAATGTTGACCAAGATGCCCCGAGCCCCCTCGATGCTGGTCTCCAGCAGGGGGCTGGAGATGGCCAGACGGGCAGCCTCCTCGGCCTTGCCCTTGCCGGCGGCCCGGCCCACACCCATGTGGGCCAAGCCCGCGTCCCGCATGACAGTGCTCACGTCGGCGAAGTCCAAGTTGATGAGGCCCGGACGGCGGATCAGATCGGAAATGGACTGCACCGCTTGGCGCAGCACATCATCAGCAATCTCAAAGGCATTGGCAAAAGTAATCTTCTGGTCCGAGGCGTACTTGAGCCGCTCATTGGGGATAATCACCAGAGAGTCCACCTTTGTACGCAGCTCCTCGATTCCCTGCTCCGCCTGCTGCATCCGGCGGCGCCCCTCAAAGCCAAAGGGCTTGGTCACCACGCCCACAGTGAGGATCCCCTGCTCCTTGGCGATTTCCGCCACGATAGGGGCCGCGCCGGTACCGGTGCCGCCGCCCATGCCGGCGGTGATAAACACCATATCCGTGTCCTCCAAGGCCTTGGCCAGCTGGTTGCGGCTCTCCTCAGCGGACTTGCGGCCCACCTCCGGGTTGGACCCGGCGCCCTGACCGTGGGTCAGCTTCTCACCGATCTGAATCTTATAAGATGCGGTGGCCATGTCCAGCGCCTGTTTATCCGTGTTGACCACCACAAAGTCCACGCCCTTCATCCCGTCGCGCACCATGCGGTTGACCACATTATTGCCGCCGCCGCCGACACCGATCACCTTGATCTTTACCACGGTATCCGGCGCGGTTACCAGTTCAAATCCCATGACAGTTCCTCCTACCGTCCACTATCCTTAGTATCCGTTACATACCATCAAACGACAAGGGCGACGCGCTTCTTCTCGGGCATTTCCTCCCTAAAAGGCTGTGCTGTCCTCTTTATCTTGATGGTACCATCCTTTGTATATCATCGGACGCAGGACGCCCAATATAAAGTGCATACAAGTGTTTTTATTGTAGACCTCTTTCCCCCTCAGGTCAATAGCAAAACTCCTGTTTTTTCAGATTTTTTTGTTGGAAAGGGACTGTGCCAATTGCATACCTGCCAATTTGCGTCCATTTGAAAACTTATGGTAATCAATCTATATCAGTACAGGTCCGGCTTGAAAAAGCTGCGGTCGGGCAGGGTGAGGATCACCGTCCCCGTCTCGTTGTCCTGGAGACGCTTGATGATTTCCTCCAAGGCGTAGAGCTTTTTCCCGTAGTCCGCGTCATAGGGCAGCTGGACGTCAAAGCGTCCGGCATAGCGCAGGACCAGCATCTGGGCACTGGTACAGTCAATACGGCTGGTGTTTGCAAGCATGTCCCGCTCCTTCAGCTCCTTCAGCAGTGTCAGAAGCTGGGCGTCGGTGATGTGTCCGTCAGCGGGCAGGGAGAGGTAGGAGCCTTCGGTGGGCAGCAACAGCTTGCATCCGGTAATTCGGGGATAGCCCTCTCCCCCATCTATATCAATTCGCTCCAGAAGCTTTCCCTCATCACTGATCAGCCAAGCATTCTCCGCCTCGGCCACCACGGCGATAGGCTCCCCCTCCTCCAGCTGGAGCACAATGGTGTTGGGCCAATGCCTCCAAGGCCTTACCGACTGGACATAGGGCAGCTGCTGGGTGATCCGGTCGGCGATGGCGTACTTGTTGATGAGGAACATATTCTCCCCACGCTCGATCCCCGCCACCTCCAAGACCTGTTCCTCCGTGTAACGGAGATTTCCGGCGACCTCGATGGTCTCCACCTTAAAAAAGAGGATCAGCGCCGCGGCGATGGCGGCACAGATGACAAGGAAGGAGAAAAAGCGCAGCAGCACAGTCAGCCGTCCCCGCCGGTAACGTTTATTTCTGCGCCGACGCGCCATGGTATCACCTCCGGTGGCTCAAAAAAATGCCAGCATTTTCTTGAGGGGATTTTGCTGCGCTCTGCGGGCCATGCTTGGCCCGATCCTTTTTTCGGGAATCGGCCACTTCCCGAAAAAAGCCCCGCAAATCAAATTCTCGTTGGAAATTCTCAGGCTTCAAGCGATATACAAGCACCCAGCGCGGATAAATCCCCGACGATGTTCTCGTAGCCCCGCTGGACATGGTGGATAGAACCGATACGGCTCCTGCCCTCGGCGGAGAGCGCCGCCACCACCATGGCCGCGCCGCCGCGGAGATCTGTGGCCTCCACTGCCGCACCCCGAAGGCGCTCCACGCCGCAGACCACCGCCACCCGGCCCTCCACGCGGATGTCCGCGCCCATGCGGCACAGCTCATCCACATGGCGGTAGCGGTTCTCAAAGATGTTCTCCACAAATACTGTGGTTCCTTTGCTCTTCAAAAGTGACGCCATAAGCACCGCTTGGGCGTCGGTGGGAAAGCCCGGGTAGGGGGCGGTGCGGATGGGACGGACACCCTTCAGCTCCCCGGTACTGCGCAGAAGCACCGCGCTGCCAGTGCTGTGGATGCGGCAGCCCGCCTCATGGAGGGCGGCAATCACCGTGGAGAGGTGGCGGTAATCCACCCCTTTAAGCTCCACCTCACCCCCCGCCGCCGCCACAGCCGCAAGGTACGTAGCCGCCACGATCCGGTCGGGCATCACAGTATGCTCCAAGTCGTGTGTGGGGCTTCGGCCCGCCACGGTGACAACCGATGTCCCCGCCCCTTGGACCTGATGGCCCATAGCCCGCAGGAATCGCTGCAAATCGTCAATCTCCGGCTCCCGGGCGGCGTTGAAGATGGTGGTGACCCCCTCGCAGCCACAGGCGGTTAGCAGGGCATTTTCCGTGGCTCCCACGCTGGGGATGCTCAGGGTAATCTCCCGCCCACACATATCGCCGGCGCGGCAGTGGAGCCGGCCGCCCCCCTCGTCGATCTCCGCCCCCAGCTGCCGCAGGGCGGCAAGGTGCAGGTCGATGGGCCGGGGGCCCAGCTCACAGCCGCCAGGCAGGGACAGCTCCGCCTCCCCGCAGCGGCTGAGGATGGCCCCCAAAAAGATCACAGAGGAGCGCATCTCCCGCATTAAATGGTCCGGGATCTGGCTGCACACCATTGTGGAGGCATCCACAACCAAGTCGTCCCCCTCCCAGTCCGCGCGGCATCCCAGCTGCCGCAGAATCCGAATGGAGGCGTCCACATCCCGCAGCCGGGGGCAGTGGTGGAGCACGGACACGCCGCTATGTAAGATGGTGGCGGCCAAGATCGGGAGCACACTGTTCTTGGCTCCCTGCACCTGCAAGCTCCCCCGCAGGGGTCTGCCGCCTTCGATAATAAACTCGCCCATAGGTTCCCTCCGCAGTAGAATTTCCTAAAAACTACTCCATCCTATGCAGAGGTCCCCTATTTTGCTATGCCCCCTTCCGTTCCAAACGGCTAATTCCTAATTCCTCACAAGTCCAACCACCGTCTGATAGATCCGTTCGTTGGCGTCCCGGAAGCCCAGGGCGGTCATGTTCTCCTCCATTCCCCGCCGGCGGGCATCATCGGCGAGGATCGCCTCGGCCTCTTGGAGCATCCGCTCCGCCGACGCCTCCTCCTCCATCAGCATCAGTGCCGCGCCGTGGTCGGCAAGCACCTGGGCATTCCGCTCCTGGTGGTGGTTTGTCACATTGGGGGAGGGCACAATGATGGCCGCGGTCCCCAAGGCCGTCAGCTCGCTGATGGTGGAGGCCCCGGCCCGGCAGATCACCAAGTCCGCCGCCCGCATGAGCACCGCCATGTCGTAGATATACTCCCGTACCTCCACCATCAGCTCCCGGCTCATGTCGATGCCCCGGCGGCGCAGCTCCTCGGCGATCAGGGGGTGGCCGTAGGCCCCGGCGGCGTGGACGTGGTGGAAGCGGCTGCGTTTGGTCTCCAAGGCGATGAATTCTGCCATCCGCCGGTTCATCTCGCTGGCCCCCAAGCTCCCCCAGAAGGAGATCACCAAGGGCTTGCCGTCATCCATCCCCAAGCGGGCCTTGGCCTGCTCTCTGGTCAAAGCGAAGAACTCCTCCCGCACTGGCGTGCCGGTGACCTGCACCTTATCCGGGCGGCGATAGTTCTGCCGGCAGGCCTCGAACCCCACCATGATCACGTCGGCGTGGGGCTCCAGCAGCTTGGTGGTGAGGCCGGGAATGGCGTTGGACTCATGGACCGCCGTAGGAACCCCCTCAGCGGCGGCGGCCCGGACCATGGGATAGCTGGCGTAGCCCCCTGTACCCACCACCAAGTCCGGCCCAAACCGGCGGAGTATCTTTTTCGCCTCCCCCGGGGCCCGGAAGTAGTTTACAAGGGAGGTCAGATTGTGCCGCAGCTCCTTGGGCTTCAGCGAGCGGTGAAAGCTGGAGATCTCCACCGCCTCAAAAGGACAGCCCGCCTGCTCAATGAGCCGGCGCTCGATCCCCCGGTTGGCTCCCACAAAGAGCACCTCCGTCCCCGGCTGGCGCTCCCGGATCAGCCCGGCCAAGGCCAAGGCCGGATTCACATGTCCTGCGGTGCCTCCGCAGGTGAAGATGACACGCATGGGGAACCACCACCTTTGTTCGTGTAGGTTGTCTCTATGTTTCCCTGTACAATAGGGGTTTATATATCCTCTGTTCGTATAACAGGATCATTCTGTCTTACTGCTATGGCTATCCGGCTTTTGGAGCAGGTATTTGCCGCGATACGCTTAATACGATGCCAACCTCAAACAGCTGAATCAAAAGGGCAGTGCCGCCGTAACTGAAGAAGGGCAGAGAGATGCCGGTAGCCGGGATCAGGCCCGTCACCACGGCAATATTCAGAAAGGTCTGAAGGGCAATCTGGGTGGTGACACCCACAGCCAGCAGGGCGCCGAACCGGTCGCGGGCCTTGATGGCAATCCAGTAGCCCCGGATCACCAGCAGGGCGAAGAGAACCATGATGATCCCCGCGCCGATATAGCCCAGCTCCTCGCAGACCACGGCAAAGATGAAGTCATTGTGCTCCTCCGGCAAAAACAGGAACTTCTGCCGGCTCTTGCCCAAGCCCACACCCAAGAGGCCGCCGGAACCGATGGAGATAAGGCTCTGGGCCATCTGGTAACTCTTGTCGCCGATGTCCCACCAAGGGTCCCGCCAAGTTTTGATCCGGTCAGAGTTGTATCCGATCTTCTCCATCAAATCGGTGAACAGCAGCGCATAGAGCCCGCCCGCCGCCGCGCTCACTCCGGCGGTGACCCAGCCCCAATGCATGCCGCCCACCACCATCATCACAGCCCCGATGCCCAAGATCAGGATACACCCGGACATATGGGGCTCCAGAAGCATCAGCACCGCATAGACCATCAAGATGGCCATATAGGGCAGGATGCCGTACTGGAAGGTGCGCATTTTATCCTTGCGCAGGGAGATGGTGTTGGCAAAGTAGATGATAACACCCAGCTTTGCCAGTTCCGAGGGCTGGTACTGGGGACCAGCCACCAAGAACATCTTCAGCCACCGGGTAGCGTGGTTTCTGGTGACGCCGAAGGGCGTCAGCACCAAGAACAGCAGCACCATGGACCCCAGCAGCGCCACCGTGGAGAATCCCCGCAGACGCTGGTAGTTAAACTTGCTCATCGCCGCCATGGCGGCAATTCCCGCGGCGGCGAAGGCAGCTTGGCTGCGGGCGTAGAAAAAGGGGTCGTTGTGCTCCTTCAGCGCCGAGGGAAAGCTGGCGGAGAAGAGCATAATAAGCCCAATCACTGTCAGCATCAGCACCAGCACCAAAAAGGGCAGGTCAATGGGCCCCTTGGCGATCTCCTTCATCTCCCGGGCCTTGTGCCGCTTCCACCGCTGCCTCTGCCGCTTCTCCTCCCGCGTCATGGATATCCCCCCTCTCTTCCAAAATCCCCCCGCACCCAGCCTCCGCAGGAGTGCCCTCCGCAAGGAGTTTGCGCTTCGCGCAAAAGGACTAAATTCGTTTTCCGGAAACCGCGTTTTCGGAAAAACACCCTGCAAACCGCGCTCGGTTTGTACCTTTTTTCTGGAATTGCCCCCGGCACTTCCAGAAAAAAGTCCCCCGTCAATCAAATCCTTGTTTGAAATCCGCAGATTTCAAACGACAACCTCATTTCCTCCCTTGCGTGAAATCCGCAGATTTCACGCGAAAATCCATAGATTTTAAGCGAACGCAAAGCGATTTACCACCCCAAAATACGCCAGCGCGCAGAACACCAGCGAGATGCAGGTAAAGACTACCACAATTTTGATCTCACTCCAGCCGCACAGCTCAAAGTGGTGGTGCAGCGGGGCCATCTTGAAAATGCGCTTGCCGTGTGTCAGCTTGAAATAGGTCACCTGAATGATGTCGGACATAGTCTCAATGATGTAGATAATCCCCACAAACGCCAGCACCAAGGGCATATCGAAGGCGAAGGCCAAGCCCGCCACCGCCCCGCCCAAGAACAGCGAGCCGGTGTCCCCCATGAAAACCTTGGCCGGGTGGGCGTTGTAGATGAGAAAGCCCAAGAGCCCCCCCAGCAGCGCGCCGGCGAAGATTCCCAGCTGCGTAAGCCCCCACCAAGTGGCTACAGAGACGAAGAACAGCGCCACCGGCACCGTCACCGTGGTGGCAAGGCCGTCCAAGCCGTCGGTGATATTCACCGCGTTTACCGTACCCACGATGATAAAGGCCGCCAGCACCAAGTACACCGGCCAACTCAGATGCCAGTAGACATTGAGAAAGGGCACATAGAGCTCCGGCGTCAGCATCCCCTCAAGGCGCATCAGTGCCAAGAAGGCCAGCGCCGCCGCCACCTGCAGGAGGAACTTCTGAAGGGCCGTCAGGCCTAAATTCTGGTGCTTGTGGACCTTCTGGTAGTCATCGAAAAAGCCGATGGCCCCGAAGACTATAGCGAAGGCAAAGACGTACAGGTGGGTATATACCCCACGGCTCATCTCCCCCCATCCAGCAATGAGCACCGCCACAGCGATGCCTAAGATGAACATCAGTCCCCCCATGGTGGGGGTGCCGGACTTGCCGGCGTGCCACTTGGGGCCGTCCTCCCGGATGCTCTGCCCCGCCTTCAGGCGGCGCAGGGCGGGCAGGATGGCTCTGCCCCCCACCAGCGCGGTGACAGCAAAGCTGATGAGACAGGCTGCAATCATTGACATAATCCTTTTCTCCCTTACGGCTCTTTCGTTTTCTACCCGCGGCGCGCCCTCTCCGTCAGATACGCCGCCACCACCTCGCGCTCATCCAAGTGGTACTTCACATGGTCGATCTCCTGATAGTCCTCGTGGCCCTTGCCGCAGAGGACGATCACATCCCCGCTCTCCGCGTGGTCGATGGCGTAATGGATGGCCTCCACACGGCCCGTTACAGTGACATAGGGGGCGCTCCCCTCAGTCACACCGGGGAGGATATCGGCGATGATGGCCTCCGGGTCCTCGGTGCGGGGATTGTCGGAGGTAACGATGACGAAATCCGCGTTGTCGGCGGCGATCCTCCCCATCTTGGGGCGCTTGGTCCGGTCCCGGTCTCCGCCGCAGCCAAAGAGGGCCACGGTGCGCCCCTTGGCAAAGCCCTTCACCGCCCGGAGCACATTCTCCAAGGCGTCGGGGGTGTGGGCGTAGTCGATCAGAATCGTGTAATCCCCGTCAGTAGGCACCACCTCCAAGCGGCCCTTCACGTGGGCGCTCCGGCGGAGGACGGCGGCGCTTTGCTCCAAGGAGATCCCCAAGGCCTCCGCCGCGGCCAGCACGCCAAGGGTATTATATACCATAAATCCACCGGGTATGGCAACCTCTATTTTTGTGCGGGAATCTGATTTCACCGCGTCAAAGGCAATGCCCGCCGCCCCCAAGCGGATATTCTCCGCCCAGAGGTCCGCCTCGCCTTGGGCGGAGACGGCCGTTTTCTGACACGTCGCCTTCTTCATGAGCCGGGGAGTCCAAGGGTCGTCGGCGTTGTAGACTCCGGCGTCCGAAACTTGGAAGAGCTGCGCCTTGGCGTCACAGTAGGCCTCCATGGTGCCGTGGAAATCCAAGTGGTCCTGCGTCAGGTTGGTAAAGATGCCCACAGCGAAACGGACCCCCGCCACCCGCTTGAGGAACAGCGCGTGGGAGGAGACCTCCATCACCACGTGGGTACATCCGGCGTCAGCCATCTGCCGGAAGAGCTTTTGCAGCTCATAGGACTCCGGCGTGGTCCGCTCGGTGTGGATGGCCTGATCCCCGATCATATTCTGGTTGGTGCCGATGAGCCCCACCTTGGCCCCGGCGGCCTTCTCCAAAATATCCTTGAGGAGGTAGGTAGTGGTGGTCTTGCCGTTGGTCCCGGTGACGCCCACCATGGTCAGCTCCGCCGCTGGGTGGCCGAAGAAGGCGGCGCTGACCTGGGCCAAGGCCAGACGGCTGTCCGGAACCAAGATATAGGGGATATCTATCGCCGGCGGGCGCTCACAGAGGACGCAGACCGCCCCCCGCTCCGCCGCCATGGGGATAAACTTGTGGCCGTCGGCGGCGAAGCCGGAGATGGCCGCGAACAAGTCCCCCTCTTGGGTCTGACGGGAGTCGTAGCTGACGCCGGTAATCTCCCTCTCCAAATCTGCGGCGGCGGTAAGGACCTCCACCTCGCCGAGAAGCTGGGATAGTTTCATAGTCTGCTCCCTCTTTCGTTCAAAAATCCTGTGATGCTCACAGTGGGCTAATCCCGGACGGAGGTGTCGCCGAAGCGAACCTCCACCACGGTCCCGGCCACCACCTGGGCCCCCTCGGGCCGGTCTTGACTGATGGCCTGGACGGTGCTGCTGTTGCGGTTGCTGGCTCCGGACACCTTCATAATGAGGCCCGCCTCGGTGAGCCTTTTGTTGGCCTCGGAGGCGGAGAGTCCCACCACATTGGGCACTGTCCGCAGGTCTGTGGACTTCTGCTCCCCCATGTAGAGGATGATCTCCGCGTTGGAGGGCACAATCGCTCCGCCCACCGGCGTCTGGTCGGTGACGGTCTCCCCGTCTCCCACGGTGCGGTAGTTGACAAAGCCGTACTCCTTCAGCCGCTCTGCGGCACCCTCCTTGGTGAGGCCCACCACGTTGGGCACAGTGGCGTCACTGCCCAGAAGCTCATCGGTGGTGTACTGGGGCTCAACGCCCAAGTAGGGCAGGATCTCCGACATGATGGCGCTAGCGGTAGGGGCCACCATCTGGCCGCCGGAGACGTAGGTGCCGGTGTCCCGGCTGGGTGTATCCAGCGTCAGCAGCATAATGACCTGCGGGTCATCCGCCGGGGCGAAGCAGAGGAAGGACACTACCACGTCGCCCTTGGGATTCTCGGCAGTTACTGTGCCCGTCTTGTCGGCGGTGCCGGTCTTGCCGCCGATGCGGTAGCCCGCCACCTGTCCGTTTCGGCCAGTACCGTTGGCCACCACGTTCTCGAGGATCTCCCGCACGGTGGCGGAGGTCTCCTCGCTGATCACCTGCCTGACGGGGGTGGAATCGTGCTGGGAGATGATGTTGCCGTTTTGGTCCTTCACCTGTTCCACCACATAGGGGGTATGGAGATAGCCGCCGTTGATACAGGCCGCCTGGGCGGTGATGAGCTGGAGGGGCGTCACGGTGAAGGTCTGGCCGAAGGAGTAGCAGGCCACGTAGACCTCCGCGCTGTTGAAGGTTTTGCGGTCGGTAAAGATGCCCTTGGCCTCCCCGGGGAGGTCCACACCGGTGGGCTCAAAGAGGCCGAAGTCCTCCAAATAGTTGTAGTAGGTGTCGGACCCGATCTTGTAGCCCATGCTGATAAAGGCCGGGTTGCAGGAATTGGCCGTGGCGGTGGCCAGGTCCTGGGTGCCGTGGCCGGCGTGGTTGGAGCAGTTGATGGGCTTGGTGACCCCCTTCACCCGGACACTGCCGGAGCAGTGGAAGGAGGAGTTCTTGTTCACCACGCCCTCCTCCAAGGCCATGGACAAGGTGAGAATCTTGTAGGTGGAGCCGGGCTCATAGGTGTCGTTGAGGCACTTGTTGCGCCACTGCAAGTGGCGCAGGGCCTTCAGCTTCGCCGAGCGGGCCTCCTCATCCGGGTTGGTCTTAGCCTCCTCCCACTGCTGCTGGAGGGCTGCGTCATAGAGATCGCTGTAGTTGTTCAGATCGTAGTTGGGGAGGGACGCAAGCCCCAGAAGCGCCCCGGTATTCACGTCCATGACGATGCCTGTGGCCCCGTTTTTCGCCTTGTACTTGGCCACCATCTCCTCCATCCCCTTCTCCAAGTAGTACTGGATGTTGGCGTCGATGGTCAGCACCACATCGTCGCCGTTCTGGGCGTCGTAGTACTGCTCGTACTGGTAGAGAAGGGTCTTGCCGTTCACGTCCTTGGCGGTGACGGTGAGGCCCGCGGCCCCCTGCAGCTCCTCCTCATACAGCGCCTCGGTGCCGTAGGCCCCCTGGTTTTCGCCGTTGACGAAGCCGATCACGTGGGAGGCCAAGGTGGAGTAGGGATAGAACCGCTTGGAGTCGGCGGAGAGGTAGATGCCCCGCAGGGTGATCCGGTTCTTCTGCCAGTCCTCCGCCGCCAAGGGCCGGCCTTGGGCATCCTTGGGGACGATGATGTTCCCCTTCTCGTCGATCTCGCCGTTGATGAAGCGGCGGACCTCGTCGGCGGTCTCCTGGTCCGCCTTTTTCACCAGCCACTCATACTGGGAATTGGTCTTCTCCATCCGCGTCAGAATCCAGTCCTTTTCGAGGCCCAGAATTCTGGCCAAGCCCTCGGCTACATAGTCCTCATAGCGTCCCTTGAGATAGGTGGCTCTGTCGCCCTCCTTCTCATTCTCCTGTTTGGACCGCTCGGCGATGTCCCGGGGTGAGATAAAGATGGTCTCCGCCGCCGCGGACACCGCCAAGGTTTCCCCGGTGCGGTCATAGATGGTGCCCCGGGAGGCGGTGATGGTGGTGCTGAGGGTCTGCTGCTTCGCCGCCCGCTCCTGGAGCGCCTCATGGTCGGTGATCTGGAGGCGGTAGAGCTGGATAAAGAGCAGAACAAAGGCCGCCACGCCGAAAAAGGCGGCAAATACCAGCGTCCTCCGCTGGATCGTCTGGCTGGCCTGCCGGGCGTTGGCCGCCTTTCGCTTGAGCTTTTGCAGTTTAGACACGGTCAATCCTCCTTGGGGGTATGGGTTTGCGATTTCGTTCTATTTCTATTTTGGTCTGCTCCGATTCAGTACCGCAAACCAAAAAGTCCGGTTTTGACAAGCTGAGGAGTAAGAGGCTTGTTGTTCCTCTTACTCCCCACACCACTACACAGATCACTATAAGCAGCTCTCAGCGGAAATATTCCACCGCTTTGCCGACCCACTCCTTCACTGTGTCCAGCGCACCGGTAACACCCCGCGTCTCGCTTTGGTAGACCACGGCGTTGTCTGGAATGGAGAGGTCGATATTATATATCTGGGATTCGCTGGGCAGGCTCATACCCGCCGCCAGCGCCGCCTCCTTTACCGTAGCCAAATCAAACGCCTGCTCATGCTTGGTGGTCAAGAGCACCTGCTCCGTCTGCAAGGCGGTCACTTGGGCACGCTTGTCCACCACACTGTTTGAGATCACCGACAGCTCCACATAGCACATGACCATCAGCACCATCATAACCGCCACAAGGGCAAAGGCCGCCACCATCGCCGGGGCCAAGGCGTCCGCCTGCCGGATCTGGGCCTTGGTCTTTTCGTGGGCACGGGCGATTACGTCCGCCGCGTGCTCCTCCATGGGTGCGGTATACAGGTCCGGCGTCATGCGGCCGGTACGATCCAGCTGACGCTCCAGCGTGTTGAAGTCGTAGGCCAAAGAGCCATTCACCACACCAGGTGTGCGATATCGTTTTTTCGCCTTTGTCGCTGCCATGCTTTGACCGACTCTCCTTCCCTGTCAACTCAGCCTTCCTCTGTGACGCTCCTTCGTCAGAGAGCTGCCGCCCTGTCTCACGGCGCCTCTGTACGTTCCGCCGTGCGCAGCTTTGCGCTGCGGGCCCTGTGGTTCTCCTCCAGCTCCTCCGGCGAGGAGACAACGGGCTTGCGTCCCAGCAGGCGCACCTTGGGCTTCTTGCCGCACACGCACACCGGAAACTCCGGCGGGCAGGTACAGCCCACAGCCATCTCCCGCAGCTCCCGCTTGACAATCCTGTCCTCCAGACTGTGGAAGGTGATCACCGCCAGCCGCCCGCCGGGACGAAGGCTGTCCACCGCCCCTCGAAGCATAGGCGTCAGCTCCCCCAACTCGTCGTTGACGGCGATGCGGATGGCCTGAAAGCTCCGCTTGGCCGGGTGCTGCTTCTCCCGCAGGGCCCTCGGCGGCATGGCAGAGCGGATAATCTCCACCAGCTCCAGTGTAGTCTCCACACGCCTCTCCTCCCGGCGGCGCACAATAGCCCGGGCAATCTTGGGGGCGTATCTCTCCTCGCCGTAGTCAAATAGGATTCGCCGCAGCTCCTCCTCACTGTAGGTATTCACCACCTCCCGGGCCGTGAGACCCGCGGAGGTGTCCATCCGCATATCCAAGGGGGCGTCCTGCTGATAGCTGAATCCCCGGACCGCCTCGTCCAGCTGGGGGGAGGAGACGCCCAAGTCGAAGAGCATCCCATCCACCTTGCCCACGTCCAGCGCCTCCAGCACCTCGCGCACGCGGCTGAAGTTGCTGTGGACCAGCGTCAGGCGGTCCCGGTAGGCCGCCAGCCGCTCCTCCGCGGCAGCCAAGGCCGTCTCGTCCCGGTCCAAGGCGATGAGACGCCCGGTGGTGAGACGCTGCGCAATCGCCAAGGAGTGTCCCCCCCGGCCCAAGGTACCGTCCACATAGACGCCCTCCGGCCGGATGGCCAATGCCTCCATGCACTCATGCAGGAGCACAGGCCGGTGTCCGTAATCCTTCTCCATGGTATCTTGTCTCGCCATACAAGTATTTCCTCATGCCGCCACAAAAAAACACGGGGCACATCGGTGTAACATCAAAATTCCAGTTCCTCCATGGCCGCGGCCAAGTTCTCCGGGTCCAAGCCCACGCTCTCGATCGCCTGCCACCGCTCCGGGTTCCACAGCTCCACGCACTTGGAGGCCCCGGTGATCACCACGTCCTTCTCCAGCGCGGCATACTGGCGCAGCTTCGCCGGCACCAAAATGCGCCCTTGGGCGTCAGGCTCACACTTGGCGGCGTTGGCAAACAGCGCCCTCATGGACCGGGCCTTGGAGAGGGGCAGGGCCTCATACTTCTCTGTCAGCGTCGCCCACTTTACGTCGGAGTAAACGCTGAGGCATCCGTCCAAGCCGATGGTAACGTAGAACGTCTCCCCCAGCTCCTCACGAAATTTGGCAGGGATAAACAGACGGCCCTTGGCGTCGATGCTGTGCTGATACTGGCCGATCAAATTTCCCCACCCGCCTTCCTCTCTGTGGGTCATTGTGGGTCAATCCACTACTTTCCCCCACTTTCCACCACTGCACTTTAGTATACCTGCTTACCCGATAAATTGCAAGGGAAAATTTTGTACTATTTTTCTCGAATACTGTCAATAAAACAGAAAAATTTTTGATTTTTATAATATAAAACACGCGTTCTACTATATTGTGGCAGGTTTACCTCCCCGTGCACACTATATCTTGTGTACCAATTGTGAAATTACACCATATTTTGTACCGATTACATATTGTTGTATTCCACCCAAAATATAAAATCAGCGTTATGCACAAATTTGACATACAAATTTTGGGCTACAGCAGTCGAATTGTCCCGTTTTCAGGGGACGCTCCCATTGAATGCAAAGAAATTACCCATTGCCGGAGGACGGCACACCGTCTCTACGCGGGACAGCGCAAAAAAACGCACGGAGCGCACCCCGCACAGTCCAACGAGAGCCGCTGCAGCCTGCTCCAAGCCATGGTGCAGATCATGAAAGCCTTCACCGCCGCATAAAAAAGAAGGGAGCGGACAAAGTCCGCTCCCCTCCCCTATTCTGTTGACTCCATCCTCCGTCTGGCCTCCTGCAGCCGCTCGCTGCTGGCGGCACGGTAGCGGCTTCTGGCCTCTTTCATCTCCGCCAAGGCCATCTCAATGGCCTCCTCCGTGCGGCGGAGGGCATCCTCCGTATACTCGTTGGTCACTTGGAGCATAGTCCGAGCCCGCTCTTGGGCTTGGCGGACAATCTCGTGGCCCCGCTCCCGGGCCTCTTGGGTGATCTTGCTCTCCGACACGATGGTCCGGGCCTCCAGCTCCGCCTTGCGGCGGATGCCGTCCGCCTCCCGCTTGGCCGCCTCCACATAGTCATCCCGGGCCCGGATTAACTGCTGGGCCTTCTGCAGCTCCGAGGGAAGCTGGGCCCGGATCTCCCCCAGCATGTCCAACACCTCGTTGCGGGAAATCACACACTTATCACTGCTGAATGTGGCGCCCTTGGCCTCGTCAATCATCTCATAGAGCATATCAATCAGATGCAGCACATCACTCGCCATGGTCCTCGTTCCCTTTCCTCAATCTGTCCGCCACCGCCGCCGGCAGGTATTTCCGAAGGTCCTGCCCGTAGCGGATCATCTCCCGTGCCATGGTGGAGCTAAAGTACACGTACTCCGGCGCCGCCGGCAGCAGCACCGTCTCCACCGCTCCGCCAAGCCCCCGGTTAATACAGGCCATCTGGTACTCCCAATCGAAGTCCCCGGCCCCCCGGACGCCTTTAACCAGCGCCGAAGCCCCCTGCTGCACCACTAAATCCGCCAAGAGACCGTCCCAGCGGACACAGTCCACATTTTCAAGTCCCTCCACGGCCAAACACACAAATTCCAGCCGCTCCTCGGCGGAGAACATCCCCCCGCCCTTGCCGCTGTTGACCATCACACACACCGTCACCGCGTCAAAAAGGACCGACGCCCGGCGGATAATATCCAAGTGCCCTAAGGTGATGGGGTCAAAGCTCCCCGGACAGATGGCCCGCCTCATACCTCTGCGCCCTCCCTCCGGTGGTACACCGTCAGACGGACCCGGCCATAGCGGTAGGTCCGGTGGAAGCGATAGGGCGGGGACATCTCCTCCAAGGGCTCAGCGGTATCGCTCTCACATATGATTATACCATTCTCCCGGAGAATGTCAAACGTCTCAATCTGCTGGAGGGATTTTTTGATCAGCCCGGAGCCGTAAGGCGGGTCCAAGAACACAAGATCCACCTTCTCCCGCAGGGTACTCAGGTAGGCCAGCGCATCACCGCAGACCACCTTGGCGTTCTCTTTTAAGCCCGTCAGGCGCAGGTTTTCCTCCACTAAGCGCGCCGCCTCCCGGCGCATGTCCACAAATACGGCGGAGGCTGCTCCGCGGCTCAGCGCCTCGATGCCCAGCTGTCCGGTGCCGGCGAAGAGGTCCAGGACCCGGCGCCCCTCGATGTCGAACTGGATAATGCTGAACAGTCCCTCCTTCACACGGTCGGTGGTGGGGCGGGTCTCCCTTCCCTCCAGCTCTTTCAGCCGGCGCCCCCGGGCCGTCCCTGTAATGACACGCATAGGGTTCCTCCTTAAACAGGTAAAATCTCTTTGGCTGTTATTGTATGATATCAGCCGCAGTTTTTCAATACTTTTGTTCCAAACAGCGGCAAAACTTGTCGCCGGACACGGAAAAAACTGGTGTAAAACCCGTTTTTGCCCTTGTTATCTGGGCCAAGATCATGTATAATAAGGACCATCTACCGCCAAAAACGGATCGGCTATTTCTTCATTCCGAGGAAAGGATGTTTTTTTATGATCAAACTGGATACCGGGAAGGGCGCCATCACCATCAGCAGCGGCGTCGTGGCCAACATCACCGGCAATGCCGCCACCAACTGCTTCGGCGTCAAGGGCATGGCCTTCCGCTCCATGACCGACGGCTTGGTCCACCTGCTGCGCAAGGAGGCCATGAGCAAGGGCGTCCAAGTCACCTACAACGAGGATGGGACACTGTCCATCCGGCTGCACATCATCGTGGAGCACGGGGTGAACATCACCGCCGCCTGCCGCTCCATCATGAGCGAGGTGCGCTATAAGGTCAACAAATACACCGGCGCAGAGGTCAAGAGTGTGGACGTCTGCGTGGATTCTATCGTACTGTAGGAGGGCAACGGGCTATGAGAGCAACCATTGACGCCGCCGCATTTAAGCAGATGATCCTCCATGGCGCCGCCGCCATCTCCCTGCAAAAGCAGAAGATCAACGATCTGAACGTCTTCCCTGTCCCCGACGGGGACACCGGTACCAACATGTCCATGACCATCGCCACTGCCGCTGCGGAGCTGCGCAAAATCGAGCCGGAGAGCGTGGGGCAGGCCGCCAGTGTCTGCGCGTCCGCCCTCCTCCGGGGCGCCCGGGGGAACAGCGGGGTCATCCTCTCCCTCCTCTTCCGGGGCGTCTCCAAGGAGCTCAAGGGCCAGCAGGAGGCAGACGGCTGGGACTTGGCTGCCGCCATGCAGGAGGGCGTAGCCGCCGCCTACGGCGCGGTGATGAAGCCCGCCGAGGGTACGGTGCTCACCGTGGCCCGTCTGGCCGCCAAGCGCGCCGCCGAGGTGGCCGAGGAGAACCGGGATGTGGAGTTCGTCTTGAACGAGGCCATCCAGACCGGCTATGAGGTGCTGCCTCAGACCACGGAGATGAACCCAGTGCTGAAGAAGGCCAACGTGGTGGACGCGGGCGCCAAGGGGTATTTGGTGATTTTAGAGGGGATGCTGGCCGCCCTGCGGGGAGAGCCCCTGCCTGAGCTCACCGAGGAGGAGCCCCAGCAGGAGAAGGCGGATTTCGACGTGTTCTCCACGGAGGAGATCACCTTCGCCTTTGACACGGTGTTTATTGTGCGCAAGACGGTGGAGAAGTCCCTCAATCCCCTGCGGGAGTACCTGAACAGCATTGGTGACAGCTTGGTGATCGGCGAGGACGACGAGGCCTTCAAGGTCCATGTCCACACCAACATCCCCGGCGACGCGCTGAAGGAGGCCCAGAAGTACGGCACCTTGGAGCTGGCCAAGATCGAGAACATGCGCACCCAGCACGACGACTTAGCCGCCGGCAAGCATGTACAGAGCGTGGACGATTTGGACAAAGTCGAGGAGGACTTGGAGGCCGCCGACGCCGCCCCGGCGGAGCCGGAGAAGCCCTACGGCTTCTTGGCCGTCTGTGCCGGCGAGGGGATTGCCGCGGTGTTCCGGGACTTGGGCGTGGACGGGGTCATTTTCGGCGGGCAGACCATGAACCCCTCCACTGAGAGCATCCTCAAGGAGATCCAGCGCACACCCGCCGAGACGGTGTTCGTACTGCCCAACAACAAGAACATCATCATGGCCGCCCAGCAGTGTGTGGGTCTGACAGAGAAGAAGGTGGTGGTGGTCCCCACCGCTACCATCCCGCAGGGCATCACCGCCATGATGAATGTAAATCTGGAGGCGGAGGCCGACGAGATCCTCGCCGCCATGACCGAGTCCGCGCAGGGCGTCACCACCGCCCAGATCACCTACGCCGCCCGGAACAGCGATTTTGACGGCTTCCAGATCAACGAGGGGGACTATTTGGCCCTGATCAATGGCAAGCTCTTTGGCACCGATAAGGACATTGCCATTCTGCTCCAGCGTCTGGCGGATGAGACGAGGAGCCGCGACGCGGAGTTTATCACCGTGTTTTATGGCGAGGATGTCAGCGAGGAGGAGGCCGAGAGGACGGAGGCCCTCTTCGCCGGTGTCTGCCCCGACGCGGAGCTGTCCCTGCTGTCAGGCGGACAGCCGGTGTACTACTATATTATTTCGATTGAGTAGTACCAACGGTGAATGAGGAGTTAGGAATTTATTTGGCTCCTGTGCAAATTTTAAGGGCCGCTCCCGGTGGGAGCGGCCCTTTTTTACAGGTCCTCGATCTTCATTTTGTCCATTTCCTTCTTCTTCGGCTTTGGCTGTTCAGACTCCCTCCTGCTCTCTTGGGCCAGATGGCGGATCAGATATACCAGTCCCACTGTGGCTAAAATCGCCAAGGGCAGGCCGATGATCAGCCCCAATGTTATTACTCTGGATGCAAAAAGCATTTTAGCTCCTCCTTCAATTGTTCGTGCTGTCATTTTTGTTCTCCCTTCTGCCTCGTCTTTCGGTACTCCCCGATCAGCAGCTTGGCTGTGTCGAAGTCGATGGTCTCATTCAGGGCCATGCGCTTGATGAGGGCGATGTAGGGATCCGCCGCCGCGTCCTCGTTAAGCCGGATCTTCTGGATCAGCCGGTCTAAACGCAGACGCACCGTTGGGTAGGTCACGCCGTATTGTCCCGCGATCTCCTTCAAGGAGCCGGAGGAGAGCAGGAATTTCTTGATGAAGTTCACGTCCTCGTCCTCTAAACCCGACATCCACTCCGGCACTACCTCAATGGACATGGCGTCACCCCCTTTTGTTAGGTTTATTATAGTCTTTAATTTTATTAAAGTCAACCATAAATTTTATTTTTCATTTTATTGCTCTGACCGACAAAAAAGGAACCCTTACAGGTTCCTTTTTTGTCGCTCCATAGACACCGCCTTACTCCACCTCCAGCAGGGCGCGCTGGAGAGTGAGGCGGACCTCTGTACCCCGGCCTATCTCGGAGGAGACGGCAATCCCATGGCCCAAGCGGTCACAGACGTTTTTGCACAGGTACAGACCGATACCGGTAGACTTCCTGTCTGTCCGGCCGTTGCAGCCGGTGTAACCCTTCTCAAAAATGCGGGGCAGGTCCTCCGCTGCGATACCGATACCGGTATCCTGAATCAAAAGGTCGCTCCCCTTCTGAAGGATACGCACCGTGCCGCCCCGTGTGTACTTCACCGCATTGGAGAGCAGCTGCTCCACCACGAAGCCCAGCCACTTCTCGTCACTGAGGACACTGCCATGGATGGGCCGGAGGTCCAAGGTCACACGGCTGCGGATAAACAGAGGTGCGTACTTGCGCACCGCCTGCCGCACCAAGGGCTCCAAAGGAACCTCGGCAATGAGGTAGTCCGTGCTGCTGCCGCCTAAGCGCAGGTACTGGAGCACCATCTCCACATACTGCTCCACCTTGAACAGCTCCGCCGCCACCTCCCGCCCCTGCTCCGAGTCGTCATGCTGGAGGAGCAGATGGATGGCGGCAATGGGTGTCTTGATCTGGTGGGCCCAGAGGGTATAATAGTCCACCATGTCCTTCTCCCGGGCGCCGGCGGCTCCGAGCTGGGTCAGGCGGTCGGCATAGAGGCTGCGCAGCAGCTCTTGGTACGCCCCCTCTGTGGCCCCATAGGGCTCCGGCAGGCCGTCCAGCCCCAGTGTCACCCGGTTCTGAAGCTCCCGCAGCGTCCGCAGGCGGCGCAGCCACAGCCCGAAATCCACCGCCGCCACAGTCAAGGTACCCACCGCCCCAAGAACGGCGGCGTAGAGCACAGCCTCCAAGTTCAGGCGGTAGAGGGCAAACACCACGGCGTAGAGCAGCCACCAAGCGATCAGCAGCAGGAGGACAAAAAATCGCTCCTTTCCATAGGCAAACAGCAGTCTCATCTCATTTTACTCCACCAAATAACCGAAGCCCTTTTTCGTCTTGACAAAGTCCGCCAGCCCGATACCGGAGAGCTTCCGGCGCAGGCGGTTGATGTTTACCGACAGCGTGTTCTCATCCACAAAACTGTCCGTCTCCCACAGCCGGAGCATCAGTGTCTCCCGGGAAACGGCCCTGCCGGCGTTCTCCATAAGCACCTGCAAAATGCGAAACTCATTGCGGGACAGGTCCAGCTTCTCCCCGCTGCACTTCACCACCGCCGCGCTGAGATCCAGCGTAACCCCACCCCGACTTAGAGCGGGAGCGGCGGCAAAATCATAGGAGCGGCGAAGAAGGGCCTGAATCTTGGCCGTCAGCACCTCCAAGTCAAAGGGCTTGGGGACAAAGTCATCGCCCCCCATGCTGACAGCCATAACGATGTTCATATTGTCCGCGGCGGAGGAGAGAAACAGAATCGGCGCCTTAGAGACCTTGCGAATCTCCCCGCACCAGTGGTAGCCATTAAAAAAGGGCAGTGAGATATCCAACAGCACCAAATGCGGCTGAAATGCGTCAAAAGCCTCCATCACATGCTGAAAGTCCCCAGCACAGCGGACCTCATACCCCCAGCCAGCGAGGTGCCTCTCAATAGCGGCCGCAATCACCGCGTCATCCTCCACTAAGAAAATCTTCATAGCAACCGCTCCGCTTCGTCAATTAGGAATGAGGAGTTGTGGCATCCAGCATCGCCGGACAGTTTCAATTCAGCCGCCGCGTGCCCTCACCATCCCCACTCCCTACAAAAAAAATCAAATCCATCACCAAAGGCGACACCAAAAATTTCTAATTCTTCCCCTTGCTCTCCTTCACCAAATCCTCCAGCCCCTGCCCCTTCAGGGTCCGCTCCAGCAGCACCGGCAGCTTCTCCGGCGCACAGGCGAAACAGGGGATGTCCATGGCGGCGATGTGCTGGGCGGTCTTGGCATCGTAGAAGGGACGGCCGCCGTCGGCGATGGCTAAGAGCACCACCACCGTCACTCCGGCCGCCTTCAGCTCCTCAATTCGACGCAGCAGCGCCGCCCGGTTGCCCCCCTCCTCCAGATCGGAGATCAGGAAGAACAGGGTCTTTTTGGGGCTGTCAACCAAATTCTGGCAGTAGGCAATGGACTTGGCGATATCCGTGCCGCCGCCCATCTGGAAGCCGAAGAGCAGGTCCACCGGGTCGGCGCAGAGGTCCGTCAGGTCCATGATCTCCGTGTCAAAGGCCACCACGCTGGTGCGCACGGCGGACATACTGGCCAGGATGCAGGCCATCACCGAGGAGTAGAGGATGGACTGGCCCATGGACCCGCTCTGGTCGATGTCGAGGATTACGTGCCACCGGTTTACCCGGCTGGACCGGTCGAAGAACCACACCCGCTCCGGGATGATGGTCCCCAGCTCCGGGTTGTAGTTGCGCAGGTTCCGCCGGATAGTGCAGGGGAAGTCCAAGGCCGCGGCGGAGGGCAGAGGGGAGTGGGCCCGGCGGTTCAGCGCCGCTGTCACCGCCCGGCGCACGTCATTCTCCAGCATTTTGTTGATCTCCGCCACGATCTTGCGGATAAACTGCCGGGCGGCCTCCTTGGACTTCTTGGGGATCTGGTCCTTCAGCGCCAGAAGCGTGGAGGCCAAGTCCAAATCCGGCTCCAAGTTCTCCAGCAGCTCCGGCTCCAGCAGAAGCTGCTTTAGCCCCTTGCGCTCGATGGCATCATTTTGCACCACAGCAACCATCTCCGGGTCAAAGAGGCTGCGCAGGTCCCCCAGCCACTTGGAGAGCACCGGGGCCGAGGGCCCGTTGCCGCCCCCCTGTCCGCCGCCAAAGCCCTCCCCCTGTCCGTAGATGGCGGAGAGGGCACTGTCCATCAGAAGCTCCTCCGCCGAGAGGGGCGCGCCTCCCATACTGCCGAAGGTGTTCTCTGTCTCCGCACCTAAAATCAGCCGCCAGCGGCTGAGCTGTTCAGTCTGTACCATAGGTATCGCCTCACTTTCGCAGCAGGATCAGCTCCGGGATGGGGGAGGACTTGTCAAGAAGCGTCAGCTCGTCCACGTGCCAGTGCTGGCCTTGGTTCTCCCCGGAGAGGGCAAGGGACACCAGCAGGTCCGCCAGAGCGATCAGGTCCAGCGGACTGCCGGAGAGGAGCAGGCGGTTTTGGCCGTCCAAGGACAGGGTGATCCCCTCCTCGTCCGCCGCCGCCGTGGGACAGAGGCCCTTCTGCTCCAAGTATTCTGTGACAAGACAGGTGTTTTCCATGCAAAAGCCCGCCATAAAGCCTCCTATATGTCGTCGAAGTCGAAGTCGTTCAGTTCGTCGAGGACCTTCTGCTCCCCCTCGGTAAGCGCCGCCGTCAGCGCCTCCGCCGCTTGCCGGGGATCCACGCCCCAGACCTCGCCCAAGTTCTCCGCGATCTCCTGCTTCTCCAAGGGTGCGAAATCGGCGAAGGCCCGGCGGAGGAACACCAGCGCCCGGCGAAAATCCATGTCGTCCAGCGCCGCGATATAGTCCCCCAAATGCCGCCACAGAGAGAGCCGGGCGATAAGGGCGTAGCGGTTCTTAGCCGCCAGTCCCTCAAACCACCCCGCCCCTAAGTCCGCCGGCACGCCGGGGGACAGACGGCGGGACACCTCCCGCGCCAGCAGCTCCTCATCGGCCTTCCCCCGCTCTAAGAGGATGGCCATGGCGAAGCCGGAACAACGGGTATTCAGATCATCCCGGTCGGAGATGGTCTCCATCAGGCCAAGCCACCGCTCCTCCTCCAAAAAGTCGTGGCTGAGCTGGAGGAGGTTCAGCTTCTCCATGGCGGTCGTAACCTCCGGAGCGGCCTTGGCGTCGCACTGACAGGCCTCCTCCATGGTGAGGCAGGAGCGGAGATAGAGCTGGCGCAGCAGGGGCAGCACCGGGGCGCTGTCAAACTGGCGCAGGTCCCCGTAGCGCACGGTGATACTCAGCTGCTCCGCCGCCGCGGCCACCTCCGTCAGCGCCGCCGCGTCCACCGACAGCCCCTGCAAAGCCGTCAGGGCGTGGGCCGCCGCCGCGGGCATCCCGCAGAGGAAGGCATCCCGGAAGATAGCCGCAGCCTCCGCCACGCTGGCGCTGTTGTCCGCCCGCTCCCGCAGGGCGAAGGCGGCGGCGCCCTCGATGGTGTCCCCCAAAAGGGAGCTCTCCACCACCTCGATCTCCGCCTCCGGTGTCCAGCGGAGCTCCCAGTACTCCCCCCAGTTGGCCCCCTCCTGCCGGGAGGGCAGCAGAGCGGCAAAGTGGATGTTCAGCACCCGCAGGCGGTGGAGGAAGAAGGAGCGTCGCAGGTCGATGAGAGCCGCCTCCTTGGACTTCACATTCAGCCGCTCCCGCAGGTCCAAGTCCAGCCGCTGGACCTCCAAGGTGCGGTACTTCTCCAGCCGCAGGTCCTTTAACTGCCGGTAGAAGTCCTCCTGCACGCTGGTGCGGCTGACCCCCTCGGGCAGAAAGCCCACACGCTTCCCAATCTCGGTATCCGCCGCCGCCACAGAGAGCTCGGCAAAGCTGCCATGACCCATGGCGGTCACCGCCGCGTCCCGCAGGTCGGCGAGGCAGGGGAAGCGCCCGCCCCGCATGGTGCGGAGGGTGTCAGCCAACCGGGCCGCCTCGATGACCTCGGCGGAGGAGACGATGTTCCCCGCCCGCCGGTGGGCGGCGGCTAAACGTACCAGATAGCGATAGGTGAGGCTCTCCAGCCCCTCCTCCGATTGAAAACAGTCCCACAGCAGCTCAAAGTAGGCCGGGGCCTTGTTCCCCGCGCCATAGCCGGAGCGGGAGGAGAGACGGTAGTAGGAGTAGGGCATCAGCGTGGCGGTGCTGTCCGCCTTGGGAAGGCGGGAGAACTCCTCGTCGGTCATGGGCCCGTTCTCCTCCAGCCCCGCCACATGGAAGGCCCCGCAGACACAGACAATCCTCTCCGGCGGCACGCCGCTGTCGATAGCCGCTTGGATCTCCCGCTTCATATAGGCCTCCCGAACCAAGGTCTCCGACCAGCGGCGGGGGCTGTCCTGACTCAGCTCCCGCAGCTCCCGGCCGAAGGTATGGCAGGCGCTCGCATAGTCCGCCGTGTCCTCGATCTGTTCAAAGGTCCGTTCCCAGAAGGTGTCGTGGTCCTCTCCTGTGGCCAGCTCCAAACGGCGGTAGACGGACTCGCCGGCGTCGCCCTCCCCGTCCTCTGTCTCCTCCTCGTCCTCGGCGGAGGGTTCCTCCTCTTCCCCCTGCTCCTCTTGGCGCGCCAGCTCCTCAGCCCACCGGCGCGCCCGCTCCTCCTCCAAGCCCAAGAAAACGGAGGAGGGCAGATCCATGAAGCGGCAGGGGGTGTCATGCGCATGGCACCAGAGCACCGCCTCCATCTCCGGGGAGTACCGGGCGAAGGGGTAGAGCAGTGTCCGCACCGGCGCGGTGCGGGTATACGCCAAAATGGCCACGGGAAAGGCCGTATCCGGGTGGCAGAGCCACTTCATCTGGTCGTTCAGATCACTGGGCCCCTCCACCAGCACCAGCTGGGGGCGCACCTCCTCCAGTACCCGCCGCAGGTGCCGCGACGCCGCCGGGGACAGGTGGCGCACGCCGAAGATTACCGGCCCGCTCATCCCTGCCCCAGCTCCCGGCAGGCCCGGTACAGGCCCAGCCACGCGCTGCCCCGCTTCTTCATCACGTTCTCAAGGTACTCCTTCCAGCAGACCTTGTCCTGCTCCTCGTCCTTCACCACCGCCCCTTGGAGGGCGGCGGCCAAGTCCTCATCGGTGATGGTCCCGCCGCCGAAGCTGCCGGCCAGGGCCATGGCGTTGGTGAGCAGGGAGATGGCCTCGGCGGTGGAGAGCACGCCGGAGGTAGTTTTCAGCTTCTGCTTGCCGTCCAGCGTGGCCCCCTTCCGCAACTCACGGAAGATGGTGACCACCTTCTCCACCGCGTCGGTATCCGGCTTCTTCGCGTTCAGGTCCAGCCCGCTGGAAAGCTGGGCCACGCGGGTACGGACAATGTCCATCTCTGTGGCCATATCCGCCGGGGTGGGAAGCACCACGATGTTGAACCGGCGCTTCAGCGCGGCGGACATGTCGTTGACGCCCTTGTCCCGTGTGTTGGCGGTGGCAATGACAGAGAACCCCTTGGCCGCGGGCACCTCCAGCCCCAGCTCCGGCACACTGAGCCGCTTCTCGGAGAGAATGGAGATCAAGGCGTCCTGCACCTCGCTGGCACAGCGGGAGATCTCCTCTACACGGGCGATGGAGCCGGTCTCCATGGCCCGATACACCGGGGTCTTCACCATGGCCTCCATACTGGGCCCACGGGCAATGAGCATGGCATAGTTCCAAGAGTAGCGGATCTGCTCCTCGGTGGTGCCGGCGGTGCCTTGGACCACCTTGGTGGAGTCACCGTTCACCGCGGCGGCCAGATGCTCCGAGAGCCAGCTCTTGGCGGTCCCCGGCTCACCGATCAGCAGCAACGCCCGGTCTGTGACCAAGGTGGCAATGGCGATCTCCACCAGACGACGGCTGCCCATATACTTGGGGGTGATCTCCACCCCCTTCACACTGGTATTGCCGGTGAGGTAGGTGAGCACGGACTTGGGGGACATCCGCCACCCGGTGGGGATGGGGTCCCGCTCCGCGGAGATCAGGGCCTCCAGCTCCCGCTGATAGAGTTCCTCCGCCGGGAGGCGCTGTACGTTCTTATGATCGGACATGACTTTTCACACTCCTTCTCTAAGTTAAGGCCGCAGACTCCACCACTCGCTCCAGTCAGGGAAGGGCCTGCCCTCCTCCAAGATGGCGATGGTGTAGGGAAATGCCGCTTTTGACAGGGGTATGTCCTCCGCCCGGAGGCCGCCGGCCTCGTCCGCCTCCTGAAGGAGGGCGATCAGCTCCTCCTTCGGCAGCACCTTGGACGCCTCCTGGAGCATACGCCACAGATGGTAGAGGTAGCCGCCCTTCCGGTTGTTCTTCATGCTCCGCCCCAGTGCGCCCACGGGACTGCCGTGGAACTGGAGAATGGCGAAGCTGAAGCCGCTCCACTTCCCGGTCTCCACCATCCGCTCCCGGAGATAGGGAACGATCAGGGCACAGACCGTCTGGTCGGCGGGGTTGGCCAGATTGATCAGGGTCATGTCGAACTCCCCCACCGTTTCCCCGCCGTTGTAAGGCATGTACTGCTGCTCCCGGCCGTCCCCGGGAACCTTCCAGACGGCCTCGATCAGCCGGGAGAACCACCGCCGGTCAATGGTGACATCCAAAACGTGGTTGCTGCGGTCATCGTAGTAGGAGCAATAGCCCCCCGCCTCCGGGTTCCAGCGGAGAATCCACAGGGCCTTCAGGGCCGCCTTGTGGGCCCGCCGGGCCTCCTCCGCGCCCGCCAGCGGCTTCTTGGTGCGGATGTAGCCGGAGAACTGGTCATAGACCTCCTCCGCCGGCCAAGTAAGGATGGCGGCAAAGAGGGCATGTGTCAGGTGGGCGGCGCCCCTTCCGCTGCTCTCCCACAGCTCGATGCAGAGGTTGCAGAGGGAGGGAGTCCCCCGGCAGCAGAGCCCGCGGGTCAGACAGTAGTGCAAAACGTCCTCTATCGCCATGTGCCGCATCCCCGCCTTGAGCTTCAGCTTGGCAATATCCTGAGAGCGGCTTGCCCAGCGCCAGAAGTCCAGCATGGCTGGGGAGTCCTTCCCCACCGCCGCATCACTCCAGCGGCGCAGTTCCTCGTTCTGCTCCGCGGTAATAACCCGGTCACCGGCCAAAAGGCGTTCCAAGCAGGCCTTAAATCCCTCGGCCACCAGATCGGAGGCCCAAGAGGTCTGGGACTTGGCCAAAAAGCTGACGCTCTCCCCCCGCTTGGGCAGCTCCTCCGTCCAGAAGGCCTTCACCGCCTCTCCGTCCTGAAGGGCCAAGGCGCTGAGGGCGGCCTCCCGGCACTTGCCCCGCTCACTCTTGGTCAGATCCAAGAGCAGAGCGGTATTCTCCGCATTGGCCCCCAGACCCTCGATCACCGCGGCGCGGACGTCCTTCTTGCTCTCCGGCAAAACGGAGAGGAGCCAAGGGGTGGCCTCCGCCCCCTCAATGGCGGCGATGACCTCCGCCCGGCGGGCCATGTCCCTTTTCCCGGCGCCGTCGAAGCCCCGCTTCAGGAGCGGCAGGGCATCGGAGCCGATCTCCTTCAAAATCTTGGCGTTCTGCTCCGCCATCTCGCCATAGCTGTCCCCTAAACCGGCAATCACCGCCGGCAGTACCCGGTAGTCCCGGAAGAACTCCGGATGGTTCTCATAAGCGCTGCTGACCACCTCCATCCGCCCGCCGCCGGTGGTGGTGAGGGCGGTGAGAAGGGGCTGTATCTGTCCGTAGGAGATCTGGCAGTAGGTTCCGCCGCCGCTCTCCAGAGGTGTCAGCTCCCCGGCAAGACCGGTGGTCCCTTGGGTGTAGGCCACCGCGTCCACCAAGGCCAACAGGCTGAGCAGCCGCCGGCCCCGCTCCTCCGCTGGAGCGGCCAGCAGGCCCTCCAGCCCGGCGGAAATCTTGGCGAACACCGGGCTGGCCGCCGCCAGGGGGGCCATGGCCTCAGCGGAGCGGCGCAGACGGAAGTCCTCCCCCAAAAGTCCTGTTCCGGCAATGGCAGCGTGCTCCAAACGCTCCTTCACATCGTACAAGGGCTTCATATCCATCGCAGCGCGCCTCCTTTAATACAACAGGCGAATGGTACTCGCCTGGGTCACAAGACTGTAGGGATGCAGACAGATCGACCGGTCGGCGTTGTCATAGAAGATCAGGCCGAAGAGGGCACTACCCGCCGGAATTCCCTCCGGCAGCATGGCGAGCCTCTCCGTACAGGCATGGTCCGCCCCGTCCTCCTTCCGGTCCCGCAGCACAATGCGCCCTCCGGCGCCGTCCTCCAGCAGCAGGGTCTCCCCTACCCGACCGATGCGTCCCACACCAACCAAGGCAGCGTAGAACTTGGGCAGGAGGGTATTCTTCATCTGTCCCTTGGCCAGCTTCACCGCCGTGGAGATATCCCGCTGGGCCAGCGTGGGGAGGGCCGTCTGCTCCTCCGCGGTGATGGGGCGGCTGGTGCAGCCGTCCCAGCGGATACGGCAGTTGCTCTCACCGGGATAGGTGTAGAGAGTGGGGACCTCCATCAGCTCAAAGCGGCTGTCGTCGGCCTTCACGTACTTGACAGCCTTCAGCGGCCGCAGATTCAGCGTCTGGTCGATGCGCCCGGTGTCTAAATCCAGCCACCAGCCCCGCTCCACGTACTCCCGCTTGGCCTCGTCCAAGGACACATCGAAGGAGAGCTGCACCAGCCGGACATTCTCCCGGTAGGCCCCGATGGTGTGGAGATCCTCCAGCCGCCACACGCCGCCCAAGGCCTCGAAGAGCACCGTGTCCTCGGCGGAGAACTGCCCCGCCTCCAGCTTCTGCTGCAGGAAGGCTCTGGACTTTTCGATGGTGCTGTGGAGCGCGATCAGAATCCGCAGCACCTCGGCGTAGCCCTGCTCCGCGTCCATCTGCTTGCGCTGGATGGCGCGGGCGGCGAGGGCCATCCGGGCAAAGGCCGCCTGAGGGCCGGTGAGGTAGTAGCTGCCCAAGTCCTTGGCCAGCTTCTCATAGGTCTGGGCGTTGGCCCCGGCCAAGGTGCCCACCCCGGCGGCGAGAAGGTCGTCCACCATCTGTCCGGCCAGATCCAGCCCCTTGAGCTGGGCATTGATCCGCTTGGTCTGGGCGGCGGCGTTGGGCTTCTTGGGCTTGGCCGGGGCGGTCGCCGCCTGCTCCTTCTTTTCGGCCCGGGCCGCCTGCTTGGCCCGCTTCTCAGCGATGTCGGCGGGAACCTCCGCCAAGGCGAAATCTCTGCCGGCCAAAATCTCAAACATCAGCCCTAAGCAGTGCTTGCATGGGAACTGGCGGCTGGGACAGGAGCACCGGCACACCGGCTGCTCTCGGTCAGAAAAGTCTATGGAGGTATGGTAGGGGTTCTTGCCGCTGCCGGCGCAGTCCGCCCAGTAGAGGGAATCGTCCGCCGTCCGGTGCAGCTGGGAAAAGCTGCCCTTTTTCGACAGCTTCCGCCCATTCTCCGCCGCCGCGGCGTTGGGGGAGAGCCGCAGGATGGTTTGCTCTGTCAATTCCATGGGACGCCTCCTGTCATATACCATCAGCAGATGGCAGAATATCTTGGGGATACCGTGTGGAACCTGGTTGTTTTATCCTACCACACTTCTCTCTGTCAGGCAAGAGAGACGAGGTCTGTTATAGTCCAAAAACCGGGACACTTCCCATCAATCCCCACCGCCAGCAGGCAAAGCCGGCACTTGGAGCACCCAGCTGCTCCGGCCCGGTGAGCGAAAGCACCCCTCTATAGGCATACATCTTCTCCATCCGGGCATACTACCCACCATCACACCGGGAGGGAGAGATCACATGGACTGCGACAAGCAGAAGCCCAAGGTGCCCCAGCCCACGAAGGACGCCGCAAAAATCGACTACAAGGACCTGCAGGCCAGCCGCACCGATCCCCAAGGGAGCTACACCGGCTGTCCCACCGATCCCTATGAGGTTCCGGTGCAGGACGCGGACGATCTATAAACCTTCACACAGCGTCCGCCAAGAGGCCGCTTCACGGGGCTTTCCGGCGGGGAGGTCCCCGCCGCAGGCGTCGCGCCGCGCCCACAAAACGAACAGGGGGCATACCCACATGGGTATACCCCCTGTTTTTTTCAAAAGGCCAGCAAACAGGCTGGCAATAGGGAGGTCAGCACAAAAGGAAACTGCCTCCCTGATCAGGAAAGCCTCAAATCTTTTCCCCCACCAGCGGGAGGTACAGCATACATTCAAAAGTCCCATCCTTTTCAGTAAACTCTACGCTGCCACCGTGCTCCTCCACGATAGCGCGAACACTCTCCGTACCGATGCCGTGACGAGCCGTGTCGGCCTTGCTGGTAACCAAATGCTCCCCCTGACGCCTCACCTCCCCCTTGCAGGGGTTAGACAGCCGCAGGATAAACAGCCCCCGATCCGCTCGAAGGCGCAGGCGAACTTGCCGCAGGCCGGTCTCCACTTTGGCGCAGGCCTCCATCGCGTTGTCCAACAGATTTCCCAGCAGGGCGCAGAGCTCCGGCCCCTCCAGAGGAATCGTCTCCCGCAGATGGATATCTGCCTGAAAGCAGATAGAAAGCCCCTCCATCGCCGCCGCCTTGGCCCCCAGCACCGCATCAATCACCGGCTCACCGCACCAGCGCCGTGGAGCCAGAACCCCTGGGTCCTCCTTCAGCTTCCCCAAATAGCTGACCGCCTCCTCCCCCTCCCCGGATTTCAAGAAAGCAGCCAGCACGGTGAGGTGGTTGGCCATGTCGTGGCGCAGGCGGCGGACCTGTTGCTGCTGTTGGTCCATCTGACGGTAATAGGTCTCGTTGAGCCGCCCCAGCTCCGCCGCCGCCCGCAGCCGCTCATAGCCCGCCAGCACGGAGACTGTGTAGAGCAGCGCCAACGCCGAGAGAAAAAACAGCGGCAGCATCACCAGAATCGGCAGCATCCCGCCGGCGGCGCTCTGGGGCGTAGGCTCATAGAAGGGGGACACCAGTGTCACCACAGACAAGGTCCCCACAAAGGGCAGCGCGGCCAAAAGCCCCACCAGACGCCACAGCCGGTCCGGCAGCGGATACCGCTCCCCCGGCAGCAGCCTCTTCAAAAGGAACCAAGCTGGAAGCAGCACCACCATCCGCAGGTGGTAGTTGTAGTCAAAGAGCTCACGGAACGTCTCCCACATGGAAAACACCCACCACTCCAGCACACGGGCCAAGATGCCCAGCCCCGAGTCACACAGGGCGGAGAGGCTGGCACTCACCGTATAAAACAGCGCGGACACCGCCAGCCAAGCCGTCCCCCGGCACCGGCAGCCCAAACGGAGCAGCAGGAACACCGCCGGCAGGGCCATGAGAATATTGTAGGCATCCCCAATAAAAATCACATTGTTGAACATCAGCCACCCGGCGGCATAGCGGAGGAGGAAGAACACCCACCCCCGCCGGGGCTCCAAAAACTTCCCGATCATCGCCATATAGCAAAGCGGCATGGCGTAGCTGCCCAAAAAGGCGACCAGCCGCAGCCCCACATAGAGCGCCCGCTCAAGGCTCATAGCTCCTCCTCCCCCACCATAGCCCGGGCCAGAGCCATGGTGGCCTCCCGGCGCAGTCCCCGGCTGATGGGCAGGCGCTCGCCCCCCACCGCCACACGCTCCCCCTCCAAGCTGGTGACAGCGGCGGCGTTCACCAAATACCGCTGGTGGACCCGGACAAACCCGGCCCCCAGCTCCTCCGCTACGGCGTCCAGCTTACCATAGAATGTGTACTGTCCCTGCCGGGTGACAATCGTCACCTGCCGCCGGTCACTGGCGGCATAGAGGATCTCCCGCAGGGGCAGCCGGTGGAGGGCCCCGCCGCTCTGAACGGTGTAGGTCTTGGGCTGACGCTGCTCCAGACGCTCCTCCACCCGTCCCAGCAGCGCCGAGAGCCGGGCCGGCTCCACTGGCTTCACCAAATAGCCCATAGCCCCCACCTCATAGCCGTCGTAGACATAGTCGGCATAGCCGGTGACGAAGCAGAGCATCACCTCCTGATCGAACCCCCGAATCTGCTTGGCGGCGGTCATCCCGTCCATGCCGGCCATCTCAATATCCAAAAACAGCAGGTCGATGGTCCCCGGATGGCTGTGTAGCCACCGGACAGCCCCCTCCCCGCCGGAGAACTCAAAGAAGTCGGGCTCCTCCAAGCGAAAGTGCTTCAGACAAAGCAGCCGCAGGCTGTCTCTGGCCCCGGCGGTGTCGTCGCAGATGCCGATACGCAGCATAGACTCTCCTCCTCTGTACCTCTTGTGGTGTTATCGGATACATCCCTCATGGGGATGTGACAGGAATCACGCGCCTATCATACCACAAAACCCCACAAGACAAAAGTCCCGCCCCTGCCAAACTTGACAGCAGAACCGCCAAACTTGACAGTCCGGCAGCCTCCGGCACAAAACTTGACGGCGCCCCCGCCAAAAATGACAGAGCCGCCCCCATCTTTCATCGCTCCGTGGTAGTGTAAGGCCACAGCAAGAAAACCAACGACAGCTCAAAAAGGAGTGGAATCCCATGCCCGCAAACAACACCAACCAAGCCCCTATGGGCCAGCGCATCCGCACCGCTCTGACCACGCCCCCCACCTTCCCCGCCGACGTCCCCCGGCTCCAAACCAACTTGGACACCGACCTCCTGAAGCTGGTGGCCATCCTCTCCATGCTGGTGGACCATATCGGCGGCGCCTTCTTCCCGGAGGTGGGCCCATTCCGCTGGATCGGCCGTCTGGCCTTCCCCCTCTTCTGCTACTGCATGACAGTGGGCCTGCTCTACACCCGAAACACCAAAAAGTACCTCACCCGTTTAGCCATCTTCGCCCTCATCAGCCAGCCCTTCTACATCTTAGCCACCCACCCCTACGACTATCAGGCGGAGTGGATGAACATGAACATCTACTTCACCCTGTTCTTCAGCCTCCTGGCCATGACCGGCGTAAAGAGCCGAAAGTGGTGGCTCTTCCTCCTCAGCTTCCTGATCCTCTCCATGTTCGGCTTCGACTACAGTGTCGACGGCGTTATACTCATGCTCATCTTCTACCTCTGCCGAAATCGCCCCAAGCTGGGCGCAATACTCTTCATCCTGCAATACCTCCCCGCCCTCTGGAACGGCAGCCCCACAGACCCACGGTGTCTCAACTTGGGCTTTCTTTGTATTAACTGGATCTTCTTCTCCCTCTTCGCCGCCCTTCTCATCTTCCCCCGCACCCACAGCGGCCTAAAGATCCCCAAATATTTCTTCTACCTCTTCTATCCCGCACACCTGCTGATCATCGGCATCATCCGTTTGATTCTACAAGTGTGAGTCAATTAGGAATGAGAAATTAGGAATTTTTCCCATAGGAGACTTCTTTTCTATCATTCCTCATTCAACAGAAAGGATGAAAATTATGCTCTACGTCGAAAACCTCCATAAATCCTACCTGATCGCCAATACCCCTGTAGAGGTCCTCAAGGGGGTCTCCTTCCAGCTGGCCGAGGGGGAGTTTGTGGCCGTCATGGGGCCCTCCGGCTCCGGCAAAACCACTCTGCTCAACTGCATCTCCTGCTACATCCCCATGGACAGCGGGGACATCACCCTGGGCGGGGAGCACTTGGCCGGCTTGGACGAGGACGCCTTAGCCAAGGTGCGAAACCAGAAGCTTGGCTTCGTCTTTCAGGACTTCATGCTGCTGGACGGCCTCACCGTCCGGGACAACATCCTCCTGCCCCGGATCCTCTCCGGCGGCGTGGACGATATGGCGGAGACCTACGCCGACGATCTGTGCCGCACCTTCGGCATCGACCACATCAAAGGCAAGTACCCCTCAGACATCTCCGGCGGCGAGCGGCAGCGCACCGCTGTGGCCCGGGCCCTCATCAACCATCCCCTGCTGATTCTGGCCGACGAGCCCACCGGCAACCTGGACAGCAAGTCCAGCCGGGCGGTAATCGGCAGCTTCCAGCGGGCCCGGAAAAATTTAGGCGCCACCATTTTCATGGTGACCCACGACTCCTTCGCCGCCTCCTTCTGCGACCGGGTGGTGCTCCTGAAGGACGGCACTGTGTACGACACCCTTGTAAATGCAGGCCAGCGCAGCGCCTTCCATGACCGGCTGCTGGCTGCCGTGAAAGCCATGTGCGGGGAGGACAGCGATGATACGGACCTATAATGATCTCACCGCCGCCCTGCGCCGGCAGAACCGAAAGCAGTATTTGCTCCTGTCCCTGTGCTGCTTCGTCTCCGTGCTCCTCATCACCGCCTTCGTTTCCATCATGCGCTCCCCCACGGTGCTCTCCGTCCTCCCCGAGGGCGGCGACAGCCGCAAGCAGGTGATGATGATCTTCATACTCTCTGTAGTGGGCTGCGGGGTGTTCACCGCCTACGCCGCCGGCCTGTTCCTCCGATACAAGGGCCGGGAACTGGGCGTACTGCTGGCCCTGGGGGCCTCCAAGCGGCAGGTGGGGCGGAAGCTGCTGGGGGAAATGGGGGCACTGTCGGTCCTCTCCTGTCTGGCCGGGATGGCCTTGGGCGTCCCCTTGGCCTGCGGCATCTGGCAAGGGTTCCGGCTGCTGGTAGTGGACACCGAGGAGATGGCCCTTATCCTCAGTCCCCAAACAGCCCTGTTCGCTCTGGTATTCTCCGCCTTTGTCACCGCCATGCTGCTGTGGATGGCTTGGCGCGCCCTGCGGCGGACCAACATCATGGAGATCATCAGCGAGGCCCGGCGCTCCGAGCCCATCCGGGAGGTAAAGCGCTGGTATGGCCCTGCAGGCATTCTGCTGATGGGCTCAGGCATGGTGCTGGGCTACATGGCCCCCGGCTTCTTTCTCGATGTGCTCCACTACTTCCCACCGGAGGCGGTATTCTCCCTGTTCTACCTGCCCCTGTTCCCCGGCCTCTACATGGTACTGCTGCACACGGTGGTCAACGGCTGGAGCCGGAAAAGGAACCGCTACCAAAATATCATCGCCAACAGCATGATGAAGTTCCAAGGCCGCCAGACCGTGCGGAACATGCTGGTCATTACCGTCCTCATCGCCGGCGGCTATTTCGGCCTCTTCTATATCCCCACCATCAGCGCCCAGAATGCCCTCTCCACCAAACTCCAGCCGGTGGACTACGCCTACCACTACCGCGCCGACCAAGATATCCCGGAGGAGCCGGAGGTCCGGGCCTTGGCGGAGGAGATGGGGGTAACCGTCACCTCCTTCCGTACCGCCGATCTGGCTCGCCTCACCGTAGACGGCACCACCGAGCTTGAGACCGAGACCTCCTTCGGCATCACCTTTGAGGCGGTGTATATGGAGGAGCTGTATACCGACCTCTTCCTCTCCGAGAGCGCCTGCCGCGCCCTCACCGGCGAAGCGGTGTCCGTGGCCCCCGGCAAGGTCCTCCCCGCGGCAAGCCAAGAGGGCGGCTATACCAGCATCTCCCGTGTCACCAACCCCTTCACCGGCGCGGTGCTGGCCGTGGAACCGGAGGGTCTCCTGCAAAACAGCCTGCTGGCGGGGCGATATATCCTCAGCGACACCGACTACGCCGCCCTGACGGCGGGCCTCCCGGCAGAGTGGCGGGAGCGCCAGATCTTTTTCGACGTGGAGAATGTGTCGGAGACCTACCCCTTTGCCAAGGCCCTGTTCAACGCCATCGTGGACCGCTCCAGCCGGTCAGTGGCGGTGGTTGACGGCTGGGACCCGGTGATCCGGGAGCGGCACATCGCGGAGAAGGGCTACTACTACGCCGACCCGGACTACTGTGAGGCCAACGGGCTGGGGAACATGGACTACGCCCAGCGGGAGAGCTCCGCCTTCCGCCTCTACTGGCAGTACATGCCCCACTTCCGCGTACTGGACCAGAACGATTTCACCAAAACCGTGGCGGTCTTTCTGATGCTCTTCGCCTTTGTGGCCATCGTGTGCTTCGCCGCCGTGCTGGTCATCGCCTACACCCGCTGCGTCACCATCGCCCTGAACAGCCGTCAGGTTTACGACGACCTCCGCCGCTTAGGGGCCTCCCCCCGGTACCTGTACCAGTCTGTCCGCCGCCAAGTGGGCCGGGTCTTTGCGGTTCCCGCTCTCGTGGGCACTCTGGCCATCTGCGCGCTGTACGCCTTCATCCTGTACTTCAACGGCAATCCCCCGGGCTTCACTCCCAGCGAGCTGGCGGGCTACAGCGCCAACTTAGCGGTAGTGGCCATGGGCAGCGCCATCCTCTACGCGGTGTACCGCGCCACACTGAGGACCGTACTGCGAAGCCTGCGCATCCAGCCCCAGCGGCGGGGCCGCGCCCTCGGGGTACCACGAACAATCTGACACGAAAAAAGCCCAAGTCAAAGGGGACCGGACTTTTGTCCGGTCCCCTCTCTGTGCCTGTCAAAAGTCAAAGAACAGCCTCAAAAACTGTAGAATAATAATGATCCAAATCACCGCCGTCAGCACGGAGGCATTGCTCTTTTTCCCCTGCTGCCCCTTGGACTGAGCCGCCGGGGCCTGCTGCCGATTCACCGTCGGACTCTGGGACGGCCTTTTCGCCGTTCCGGACTGATCCAGCCCCACCGCCCGGCGCACTGCCTTCTCCGTGTGGACCTCCCGGTGGGCAAAGGAGCCGGCGTGACCGCTCTCGTTCATCCCATCCACGCGCACCGTGGCCCCGGAGGTCCTGCGCGGCTGATTATACGCGCCGCACCGCGGACAGAAGTCGTCCCGCTCATAATCATAGGTCTTTTTGCACTCCTCACATACGATCTTTGTCATAGTAATTCCCCCCCAAAAAATGGTCATCTTCTCTTTCTTTAGAATATGATAGCACAATCCGAGGAATTCCGCAATGTCTGCCAAGGGGGAATTTTGTGGTACTGTAGACCGCCCTCCTTCCGCGTTAGAAGCGCACAGCGTCGCGGCCAACTCGGCATTTTCCCCAAATTTCTCTCCTTCTCGACAGGAAAATGATTGCAAAACACCCAACACCGTGGTACAATAGGAGGCAACATCAGACAACTCTCCCCCTCTCCATTGGGGGTACCGGGGTCCTACCATCAACAGGAGGTAAAGCAGATGAAACTGAGCTTCTTCGGAGCGGACCAGTGCGTCACCGGCAGCTGTCACTGCTTGGAGGTAAACGGCAAACGGCTTTTGGTTGACTGCGGCTTGCAGCAGGGCCGGGATGAGCTGGACAACAGCGACCTCCCCTTTGCCGCCAACACCATTGACTGCGTCCTGGTCACCCACGCCCATATCGACCACTCCGGCCGCATCCCCATGCTGGTGCGTCAGGGGTTCAAGGGCCGGATTCTCACCACCCGGCTCACCGCCCAGCTGCTGGAGATCATGCTCTCCGACAGCGCCCATATCCAAGAGGCGGACGCCGAGTACCAGAGCAAGAAAAACCAGCGCGCCGGCCGGGGCCCGGTCCAGCCCATCTACACCATGGCCGACGCCATGCAGGTGATAGATCTCATTGACACCTGTGAATATGATCAGACCATCAAGCTGTGGGACGGCGTCACCGCCACCTTCACCGACGCGGGCCACCTCCTTGGCTCCGCCTCCATTACCGTCGAGGCGGAGGAGAACGGAGAGCACCGGACCATCGTCTTCTCCGGCGACATCGGCAATGGCAACCAGCCCATCATCCGGGAGCCGGTGCTGCTGAAAAAGGCCGACTACGTGGTGATGGAGAGCACCTACGGCGACCGCAACCACACCGAGGTGTGGAGCTACACCGCGGAGCTGGCCCAGGTCATCGACCGGACCCTCCGCCGGGGGGGCACCGTGGTGATCCCCGCCTTTGCCGTGGGGCGTACACAGGAGGTACTGTACTTCATCCGCCGGATGAAGCAGGAGAACTTGGTGAAATCCGTCCCCGACTTCCCCGTCTATATCGACAGTCCCTTGGCCAGCAAGGCCACCGCCATCTTCTCCGGCGATCTCACCGGGTACTTGGACGACGAGGCCATGGAACTGGTGAACACCCATCAGGGGATGTTTACCTTTCCCGGCCTGCACATCACCGAGTCCTTGGACGAGTCCAAGCTTCTGAACACCGACCGCACGCCTAAGGTGCTTCTCTCCGCCTCGGGCATGTGCGACGCCGGGCGGATTCGCCACCACTTAAAGCACAACCTTTGGCGGCCGGAGTGCACCGTGGTTTTCGTGGGCTACCAAGGGGAGGGAACCTTGGGCCGCTCCCTGCTGGAGGGTGTCCCCTCTGTCCACCTCTTCGGCGAGGAGATCGCCGTGCAGGCGGAGATTGTAAACTTCAAGGGCCTGTCCAGCCACGCCGACCGGGATCACCTCTTGGAGTGGGCCCAGTCCTTTGAAAAGCCAAAGCACATCTTCGTGGTCCACGGCGACCGGGAGGTGGCCCCCTACTTTGCCGAGAGCCTCTGCAAGCTGGGCCTCTCCGCCCACGCCCCCCAGTACACGGAGGAAGTGGACCTGATCACCGGGAAGGTCACCCAGATCGGCTACCTGCCCGAGCGGAAGCCCGCCCCCGACCGGACGGGGACCAAGATCTCCAGCGCCTACCAGCGTCTGGTGGCCATGGGCAAGCTGCTCCAGTCCGTCATCGAGCGCAGCAAGGGCCGCGCCAACCGGGACTTGGGCAACTTCGCCGACCAGATCAAGATGCTGATCGACAAGTGGGAGAAGTAAATTCAAATGAGATGGCACAGCCATTTCATTTGAGGGGTTTCGCTTCGCTCTGCGCCTCGGACCCCGCCCCCGAGGGGGGCGGGGTCCTGCGACGCTCGCTCCGCGCAAAGTGTTTTTTCCGAGGACACGGTCCCCGGAAAAAACGATTTTAGATTATTTCGCGCCTGTGGGCGCGAAACTCTGCCGAGGGCTTTTTGCGGCTGGGGCCGCAAATTTTTTGTGGCGTTGGGCGGGGGAATATTTTATAATGTGAGTATCATCGGGGCGGGAGGGAATTGTGATGGCTGAGATGGGTGGGAAAATGGAGGGAAATTTGGTCCATAACGGCATTTCCCCCATCTATGTCCCGGATGTGGAGGATGAGGACGAGGCGTTTCAAATGCTCTGGGAGTACCTGTCCCGCCCCAAGGGAAGGTGCGGACGGCGCAGGGGGAGTTGACTCGGATTGCCGGCCGGGTTTAGCATGAGTTCTTGGGCAATGGCTGCGTCAACTGGGACGAGGATTTCCAAAAGATGTTGGACGCCTTTCTGAAATACCTCCGGCTGGGTAATGGATTCAGCGAGGAGGATTTGAAAATCGCGGAAGTCTATGTGGGACTTCTAAGGGAGAACGGTGAGAGAGGCTTCATAGATGACCAGCTGACCGGGATTCTATGCAGCTGCGCTATGGCCTGAGTCAAGCAGAACCTGGAGGTCATACCTCCTTTGCCGGCGGACTATTTCCGATAGACACAAGCCGGGATTTCGCAAGGAAATAGATGAAGGGAACATTTTTATGCCAACTCTGCAAAAAAACCAGATTCACACCGTCACCATCAACGGCTACTCCTCCGAGGGACTGGGCGTCTGCCGGATCGAGGGACAGGTGGTGTTCGTCCACGGCGCCCTCCGAGGGGAGGTCTGCGCGGTGCAGATTTTGAAGGTGCTCAAGCACACCGCCTTCGCCAAAATGGCGGAGGTGCTGACGCCCTCCCCGGAGCGGCAGACGCCGGACTGTCCCCACTTCCCCGCCTGCGGCGGATGCCGGCTGCGGCACATGTCCTACGCCGAGGAGCTGCGGTTCAAGCGGCAGAAGGTGGAGGACGCCCTGCGGCGGATCGGCGGGGTGGAGATGGAGCTGGAGGAGATCATCGGCAGCGATGAGATCCTGCGCTACCGGAACAAGAGCCAGTTCCCCGTGGACGGGGCCGGTCAGATCGGGTTCTACCGCGCCCGTAGCCACCAAGTGATCCCGGTGACGGACTGCCTGCTCCAAAGCGAGACCGCCAACGCCGCCGCCGCCGCGGTGGGACGCTACATGCGGCGACACCATGTCCCCGGCTACGACGAGACCAAGCGCGCCGGCCTCCTCCGCCACGTCTATGTCCGCACCAATGCCGCCGGACAAGCCTTGGTGTGCTTGGTGGTCAACGGCAAAACCCTGCCGGAGGAGACAGCACTGACCGCCCTGCTCCAAGAGAGCTGCCCGAACCTGATCGGGATCGTGCTGAACACCAACACCGCCAATACCAATGTGGTCTTAGGCCAGGAGTACCGCACTCTCTGGGGCGCGTCGGAGCTCACGGACACCCTCTGCGGCCACCGCTTCGCCCTCTCCCCCGCCGCCTTCTACCAAGTGAACCGCCCCCAAGCGGAGCGCCTCTACCGCAAGGCACTGGACTACGCAGACCTCACGGGAGCGGAGACCGTGCTGGAGCTCTACTGCGGCGCCGGCACCATCACGCTGACCATGGCCCCCCGCGCCCGCCAAGTGATCGGCGCGGAGATCGTCCCCGAGGCAGTGGAAAACGCCCGCCGAAATGCGGCGGACAACGGCATCGAAAACGCGGACTTCTTCTTAGGCGATGCCGGCGCCGTGGCGGCCAAGCTGGCCGCGGAGCGCCTCCACGCCCACGTAGTTGTAGTGGACCCGCCCCGCAAGGGCTTAGGCGAGGAGGTGGTAACCGCCATCGCCCAAATCGCCCCAGACCGCGTGGTCTACGTATCCTGCGACTGCGCCACCTTGGCGCGGGACATCCAGCGTTTCCAGTCAGCTGGCTACACCCTGCAAAAAGCCACCGCAGTGGACCTTTTCCCAAGAACGGAGCATGTGGAGTGCGCAGCCCTGCTGACCCACACAGACAATCCCTGCTGACGAAACCATTTATTTCCTCCAAAGAGGTACCCGTTATGCTCCTCCATCACTACCGAAAACCACCCTATTTGGAATGCCCCCACTGCGACCATGTGCAGATCACCATAGGACAGCGCAAAAAAATGCTCTCCCCCGCCGCAGTCCGGCAAACCTGTCAAAACTGCGGCACTAACTATCGAAACTCCACTCGATATGAATTTTCCAACTTTGCCCTAACTGTTTTCCCCCTTATCGGACTAACCTTCCTATTTGCCGATTTCCATAATCGCCTTCCCCTGTGGATCATCCTCGCCATCATTTTCACCATCACCTTAGCCATCCGCCACACCCTTCTCCTTCTTCTAACCTACCTCTCCCCCTTCGTCATTGACAAGGGCTAATCTCTCACCACAAAGGAGGCACCCCCCATGCCCACCGACACCCCCCACACCCTCACCCCCATCGCCCACATCCGCAGCGACTTCCCCACCAAATTTGGCATCCCCCGGCAGAGCGGACTGGTGGACAGCCTACGCGCCGCCGTCATCTTCACCCCGCCCTACCGCAATCCCGACGCCCTCCGGGGCATCGAGGACTTCTCCCACCTGTGGCTGATCTGGCACTTCTCCGCCTGCACAGAGCCGGGCTGGTCCCCCACCGTCCGCCCGCCCCGCTTAGGGGGCAACCGCCGGGTGGGAGTTTTCGCCTCACGCTCCCCCTTCCGCCCCAACGCCTTAGGCCTCTCCTGTGTCCGCCTGCTCTCCGTGGAGACCACCCCGGACCTGGGCACCCACCTGATCGTAGCCGGAGCGGACCTGATGGACAGCACCCCCATCTTCGACATCAAGCCCTACCTCCCCTACTCCGACAGCCACCCCGAGGCCGCCGGCGGCTACACCGACGCCGCCCCCCGCCGCCTGCTGACAGTGGACTTCCCGCCCGCCCTCCTCGCCTTAGTCCCGGAGGACCGCCGGGAAGCTCTCACCGGTGTCCTCTCAAATGACCCCCGCCCCTCCTACCAGCACGACCCGGACCGCGTCTACGGATTAACCTTCGCCGGCCTCGATGTCCAGTTCACAGTGGAAGATGAGGTTTTGCACGTCGTTTCTATCAATAATGTTTAGGAATGCCGCCTGCGTTGGATTTACCTACGTTGGAAAATCCAACGCAATTAAATAAAGATATCCAAAGTAAAGACCCAAAAGTCCCCTATCTGTTATTCTCTTTTAGAAGCGTGGTGATGAAGATGATAAAATTCGCCATTTGTGACGACGAGCCGGTTATGGTACAGGAGATTGCGAATCAGCTTTCAGAATACATGGACGGGGAGCATATTACATCGTACTGTGTCAATCGCTTTTCAGACGGACGTTCCCTTTTAGGGAGCGGTTGTGACTTTGATGTGATTTTCCTTGATATTCAAATGGAACATCTAAACGGGATGGAAACCGCTAAAATGCTCCGCCAAAGGAAAAATCATAGCCTATTGATTTTTGTGACTGTTCTGAAAGAGTGTGTATTTGACGCTTTTGAAATGGAGGCATTTGACTATTTAGTCAAGCCATTAGATAGTGGTCATTTCAAGAGAACAATGGACAGGATCATCAAATCTATACAGCAGAGAGAGACAAAAAGTATTGTTGTCCAGAGAGGAACTTCCTGTGACGTTATTCTGTTAACCGAAATCGTGTATTGCGAGGTGCAGGGCAGAAAAATCTATATCCACCAAAGCAACGGAAAAATCACCGACTATTATGATAAGCTGGATGATTTAGAGCGGCGTATTGATGAACGTTTTTTCAGATGCCACAGAAGTTATCTTGTCAATATTGATTATGTTCGTGGATGTAATGCCGGACAGGTCATACTGTCACAGGGCGATAAAATCCCTGTTTCCAGATTGCGTGAGCGAGATTTAACGCAGGCTCTTTTGCATTATATGAAAGAAAGGGATTTTTGATATGGACTATTTCAGTCTATGCCTTGACGGTCTTTGCATAGTCGGGCAAAGTGTAATGCACATCGCTTTTGTCAGCCGTTTGACCGGGAAGCAACAGAAAATATGGCACTTCGCTGTCTACATGTTTCTGCTCTGTACCATACAATGGTTTTTCACTACATTCGACTTTCACGATGTGCTGCCCATCGGTGTGGAGTTGCTTGTATTATACTGCGTGAGCCGTCTGGCTTTGCGGAACCGGCAATCTGTATCTTGGGCCGCTGCCATTTTGGCAGTTTATATTTGTCAGCTCTCTTTCGGTATTGTCAACTTGGTAGAGGTAATACTATTCCCCTGTATGGTCGGGAAACCACTGCTGTATCTGTTATGTCTTTTAGCAACACTGACCGTTTTTGCAATCTGCGCCTGTTGTTATGGTGCGGTATTAAAATTTCTATCTCTGACCGAAGATCGTCAAATGCCGTATGTCGGTTTGTTGCTATTTCCCGGACTGTTTTTCTTTGCTGCCGAACTGTACATCCTGCAAACTTCATATAGCGTCTTACCTTCGTCCATTTCGTTAGGGGAGGCCGGAAAACATGGTGCGTTATTCGTCATGCAAATCTTAGGGCTGGCCGCGTTACTTTGCACACTGTATGCCTACCAACACATCTGTCACAGCTTTCAAACGCAGGCGGCGTTACAATCTTTGGAGCAAGCAACCCAAGCACAAAAAAACTATATTGCCGAGGCACAAAGGCGCTACGAGCAAACGAAAGCATTTCGTCATGACATTGCGAATCACTTGTCTGTACTTAATGGGCTGTTGAATAATGGGGAACTGGATGAAAGCAGAGCATACTTGAACAAGCTGAAAGCGGTTTCAACCCGCCTGTCCTTCCCATATCAAACAGGCAATCCAGTGGTAGATATTTTGCTAAGTGAAAAGCTGGGACTGGCAAAAGAAATTACAGCAGAGGTTTCACTGCTCCTGCCGAGGCCCTGCGGGATGGATGATTTTGATTTGTGTGTGATTTTTGCAAATGCGTTGGATAACGCGATCAATGCGTGTCAATCCGCTAAGGGGACGAAGTTAATCCGTATCCGCGGGGAACGGCAGGGTGATTTTTATATGCTGGCGTTTGAAAACACCTGTTCAGATGAACCGCTGCCACCGGCGGGAACAGGGCTTTCCAATATCAAATCGGTGGCGGAAAAATATCATGGCGCGACACTGACAGAAAAAGTGGGACAGCGGTTTTCTTTGAATGTGCTGTTGAACATTTCATTACATCCAGAGAGCATTTCAGAGCAAACCTATTGATTTTCGCTAATAAAATCTTTACACTCCCATCAGGAGGTGATTTTATGAATATTCCTGCTATCAGTTCAGGCCACCCGTCTACAAATACCCGGCCAAATCAAAGCGCTGGCACTGATGCAAAAATAAAGTCGCTGGAACAACAACTGCAAAAGCTAAACGTAGAACGGCAAAAAGCAGTTCAGCGCAAAGACGAGGAACAAAAGAAAAAGATTGAGAAGCAAATTCAAGAAATTGAGAAACAAATCCAGCAGTTAAGACAGCAGGAAAAGAAACGCACCCAAGAAGCTGGGAATGATGAGTCTAATGTAAAAAAACCATTTCAAAATTCACCAGATACCGGAAAATATATTGATGTCTATGCGTAAAGTGCTTCTCCACCAGACCAACGGCATATAAAAAACCGTTGGATGGTGGCTGGCTATTGACGCACTCAAAACAAAAATGCACACCAAAGGGTGGCACTTCGTAAAGAAGTGCCACCCTTAGGCAACTTGTAAAGAAATCTCTCTTTGTGGGACCGCTATGCCGTCCTTTTTCTGCGCTTCCGCATGGCCTGATAGTAAGCCATATATTCCTGTTCCAGCGTTTCCGGCTCCGGCGCTGTCCAAAGACCGATGGTGCTGTAGTAGATGTCCACCTGCTGATGCCGCTTGCCGTCTACTTTCTCCGACTTGGATACCACGATCTTGCCAATGAACTCGTGGACGATTTCAGGCGTCAACTCCGTCAGCCGGGTCACCTGTCTGGCCCGCTGGATGAATTTCTGCAA
>JAAWSV010000103.1 GCA_022801715.1 Oscillospiraceae bacterium | reverse complement strand
ACATATTTTCTTTTTTGCCCGCTTTTGGGGGCTTGGTTTTGTGCGCCCTTTTGGGAAATGCTACTTAAATTACGATGTTTCAACCTTTCTTTCCTCTCTTTCTTTTATTGGACTTCCAACGGACCCCCGGGGGCGGACGGAGGGGGCCCTCCGCCCGCGGAGGCTCTGTTGGAAACATATAGCGGTGCTGAGTGCTCCTTTCACTTGTGGGTGTTACCGGCACCTCGCGGCCTGCCGCATCTATGCTTCCATGTCCATTTTAGCCGGTCGCCGGTTAAATTGCAAGGATCATTCGGCAAAAGTTCAGAAAGCGGTACATCCTCTCCGCGCCTGCGGAGAGGATGTACCGCTCTTTTATTTTCCGCAGGAAACGGAGAACACTTCACACCTTAAAAAAGCGTTCCCGGCTCCATCCGCTCTTTAAGCTCCTGAAGGAACAGCGCCAGTGCCAGCAGGTCGGCGCTGCCGCCGGGGCTGAGGTTTCGGCGGATCAACTCGTCATCTAAGGACCGTGCCAAGGCCTCCCGGGCCGCCGGCGGGGCCGTTAGGATCTTTGCGGCCTCCCCCCGGACGTAGGCCGCCCCGGCCTCGCCCCCCCGGTGATACAGGTTGGTGTCCTCCAGGTGGGCCATGCTCCACACCAGGGCGGTCAGCGGTCCCTCCCGCTCCAGCACGGCGCAGCACTGGCGCAGGGTGGGAAAGCCTGCCACAGCCTCCCCCCGGACGCCCCGCAGGCCGTACCGGGCCCGGACGGCGCTGCCGTGGGTGCCCTTGGCCGGCGGCAGTGCTTTCGCCGCCGTGGCGGCTATGGAGAGCACCGGCAGTCCCCGAAAGAAGGAGGCCCCCGCCGCCCAGAGGAGGAGGGACAGGGAGTACACCGCCCCCTTGTGGGTGTTCACGCCGCCGGTAGCGGCAAACATATCCGCCTCCGCCGCCTGCCCCGCCCTCTGGAGCTTTTTCGGGGAGGCTCCGGCCAGTCCCAAGGCCGCGAACTGCCGCAGGTGGGGCCGCAGGGCCTCGGCGCTCCGCTGGAACAGGGGCAGGTCCATGTCCTGGTGGGCCCCGCTGTTCCGCCCGTCCACCAGGCCCGGCTTGGGTGTGAAAGCCGCCTCTTGGAGCAGCGCCTCCGCCGCCAGATGTCCTAAGTGGTCCCCGGCGAAGGCCCGCAGCAGCTCTATCGTCCGCTCCTCTAAGGACGGGAGACCGTGGGCGCGGCTGCGGGCACAGGGGCCCGCCGGTCCGCCGCAGAGCAGGCAGGTCCGCTCCTGTGGTCGGGAGAGCTTTTTTCCGTCTGTATCAAGCACGTCCATGTCATAGAGCCGCCCGATCTCCCTCTCCTCCTCGATGGCGAGGCAGAGGGCCTTCAGCTCCGCCGCGGGACGGTCATAGACCAGCAGGGCGGCAGGGCCGGCCCGCGGAAAGGCGGTCTCCCCGTGCACCGGCTCCCCCAGAGCTCCCCGGAGGCGGCAGAGGCCGGCGCGGAAGGCGAAGCGGATCAGGGGGGTGTCCTTTATCGGGCCGGGTATGTTCATGGTGAAGGAGATCAGGGGCCGGCCGAACCGATCCAGCAGGGCCCTCTGCTTTGCCGCCCGGTCCTCCCGGGCCTGTAGAACCTCCTGTAGGGGGACCACCGCCTCCCCTAAGAATATGGCGCTCACTCCGCCAAATCCCACTGCTTCTGCTGCTGGGCGTCCAGCTTTTGCAGGTTCTCCTCGGCGCCCTCACCCACACAGCCCACCAGCAGGTAGCGGTGGCCGAAGCGGTCGTAGATAAAGTGGTGGAGGAGGTGGAAGTCATAGATCTGGCCGGTGCTGGTCACGTGGATGCGGGGCCCGGTGCAGGGGTGGGAGTGGCCATCAATGGACACATGGCGGGGGTCGATGTAGGCGATGGGCAGATCGGCGCGGATCATGTCGTTGACCTTTTGCTCCAGCTCCTGGATGTCAAAGTTCGGGGCCTTGTCCGGGAAGGTGATCACAAAGCCGTGGCGCACATCGTCGTGGCCGCAGCGGGCCAGATCCTCCGGCGACATGCAGAATTCGCACAGGTCCTCAGCGGTGTGGGCCATCAGGCGGTAACTGAGGGACTCGTAGGCCGCGTCCCGAATATCCTGAGGCTCCGGACCAAAGAGGGTGGGCCGGGCGATGGTCACCTGCTCACCCACACTGATGAGCAGGTTGGCGTTGTAGCCCAAGAGGGGGTAGACCAAGTCGAAGTGCTCCACAATCACCCGCTTTCCGCTGTGCAGGGCGTGGTCGATGGCATCGGCCAAGGTGCTCATCTGGGTGAAGCCGTTTTCAAAGCGGATGTCCACGTGGTAGGTGTAGGGGGTGAAGTAGCTCCTCTGGTCGTCAATATCCAGCAGCGGCAGGGGGCGGATGTAGACGCCGTCGTCGTCGTTGGTCAACTCCAGACCGGGGAACATCCCCCGGATCAGGGCGCTCTTGCCGGACCCGGCCTCGCCAATGATGCCAATCAGCTTGTCAAAGGGAGAGAGGTACAGCTGGGCCAGCTGCATCCCCAGCGTGTACATCCGCGTCCGTCCCCGGGGGGCAAAGTAGGTGCTCAGAATGTGGCTCTCTTGGCGCTCTTTCATCGTCTATTCCTCTCTTTTCTCAAAAATACAGAAAAACATGTGCCATTTTGGGGAATGATTCCACCAGCTTCTCTGTCAGATTTGGCCCCTCAGATACTCGAAAGTGCTGTGAGGAACCAGCTCCTGTATGGTCGTTAGGTCCTTTCGCTCCAAGGCGGCGCGGACGGCGCTGGCGCTGACAGGGCGGTCGCCGCGCCGCAGGCGGGGGATCAGGCGGACCTCCACGCCGCGGCCGGGAAGGGCGGCGAGGAGGGCGGCGTTGTACTGGTCCGTCATGGGGGACAGGGGCTCTGTGCCCACGTAGCGGCAGGTGATGGCGAAGCGGGGGACGAAATAGCGGAGGAAGATCTCAATATCTATCTGGCACTGGACCTCCCCCGCCCGGTCCCGGTCCTTGAGGAAATAGGTGGGGAAGGTGGCCTGCGAGATCAGGTAGGGCCCCGTGGGCAGCACGTGAACATTGGGGAGGTCCGCCGTGCCCCGGCGCACCAGCTCGATCCGGTCCTTGGCGGGAAAGCGCCCCCGGTCCTCGGAGAGGACGAAGACATAGACCTGACGGCACTCCGCCGCCGCCGAGGCAATCAGGTGCCGGTGGCCCAAGGTGAAGGGGTCGCAGTTCATCACCGCAGCCCCCACCCGGTCCCCCAGCTGGGCGGGCTGGACCGGCAGCGCCTCCAAAAAGCGGCGGATGCCCTCCCGCCGGTCCTCCATCAGCAGCACGCGGCTTGTTCGGGCTATGCTGTAAAAGAGGAGGGGGATAAAAAGGGCCTCGTTCTCCGGCTTGGTGTAGAGAAAGAGGTGCCGGATCCCGGCGCGGAAGGCCCCCTGCCGCAGGGGCGTCAGCACAGCGGAGAGCAGGCCCTCCCCCTGCCGCTCCGGGGCGACGGCGATGCACTTGAGCAGCCCCCCCTGCCGGGAGGCGGCGGCGGCCAGTGTCCCGCCGTCCCAGAGGAGGGCTGTCTCCTCCACCGCACTGTCCGCCTCCAGCCCGACACGGGCCAGAAGGGCGCGCCAGAGCTCCCCTTTTGCCCCGCCGGGGGCGGAGAGCACCTCTACATCCATGGCGATCCACCGTCCTTTCAATGATGCAACTGCTATATGCTATTATACAGCATTTAGAGGGATTTACAAAGGAAAAATCGGCTTTTACAAAGGAATTATCGGGGCACCGTCCCAAATAACCGAACAAAAAAAGCGAAGACTATCGAAAAATCGACAGTCTCCGTTTTTTTCACTACAATTTTTGCCGAAACAACCCATGCCGGTTGCAATACCAGAACAGTACCCCCTGACCTCGACAGTGGAGGCGGGCCTCCGCGCCTCCCTCCGGGTAGAGCTTGACCAGCTCCAAGCGGTCCCCGGTGCGCCAAGCGGCGAAGGAGAGGAAGTGGTCCTTGCTCATAGGGTGGCGGAAGGAGATGTAGTACTCATCCTCCACCGGTTCGACGAGGGCGGCATGGTCCGCATCGGGCTCCTCCGCCTCCAAGGGCGGCAGCTGGATGCCGCAGCAGGAGATCAGGGCGGGGCCGGAGGTATGAAGGATGTTGCCGCAGAGGGGGCAGACGTAAAACCGGGCTCGGAGCAGGTTTGCGGAGCGATTGGTGTTAATCACCTGCTTCCCGGAGAGCAGCTCCGGCAGGGAGACCCCCAAGGCGGAGGCGAGCGGCTCCAGCAGAGAGACATCAGGCAGGCCCCGACCGGTCTCCCACTTAGAGATAGTCTTGTCGCTGACGGAGAGTTTGTCAGCCAGCTGGGACTGGGTGAGGCGGCGGCGCTCCCGCAGGTTCTTGATGGCGGCGCCGGTGATATAGGTGTCCATAGGGCACCTCCTTTCTGAGCAAGAGCATAGCAGGTTCCGCCGCCATTGGCAACCTACGATGCGTAGAGGTCCATGCCGCCTGTATCGCTTCGGCGGAGTGATACAAGTAAATCCTCATTCTTTCTCTGCAAATCCGAGTATAAAAGCGGCATATATAATGCTTCTATAGAAGAGCTATTTGCAAATTTGTTAATATTTCACCCGCTATTGAGAGCCATCAAATGCTTTAGTATCACAACGGGCGCAGGAACCGTAACCACATGTTCCACCGCAGATCCCAGCTTTATCCTCGTACCTTCTGAATCAATGCCGAGGCCTCATCCTTTTTCAGCACCTTGCCATAGGATACTACCTTGCCGTCCACCACCAAGGCCGGGGTTGTCATCACACCGCAGGCAGCAATCTGCGTGAAGTCCGTTATATGGTCAATCGTGGTGTCCATCCCCAGTTCTGCCAGTGCCTCACGGACGGCTGACTCCAAAGCGTTGCACTTAGCACACCCGGAACCAAGTACTTTGACCCCAGAAACGCCCTTTGCCGCTTCCGCCTGTTTCATCGTTTCCGGGGTGCAGCTGCCGCCACAGCAGCAGGATTTTGTTTCTTCCTTTTTCTTGCTGAACAGTCCCATAAATTATTCCTCCTAAAATTATTGGTGAATTTAGATTATCTCTTTAGAAGTTCTTATATGTCGGTATAGCCCGTATTTTCGGGCTTTCCCGGCATTTTAGATATGGGGAGAA
>JAAWSV010000102.1 GCA_022801715.1 Oscillospiraceae bacterium | reverse complement strand
TGCCATTAAAAACGACGCAAAAGACAGAGCAGTAATCGACACGGATCTGTGTGTATCCTGCGGACAATGCATGGTAAACTGTCCCTTTGGCGCGATTGCTCTTTCGTTTGGGGGGTGGACTGTGCTCGGCGCGTGCGGAGAGGGGGCTATTTGGTTTGGTGCCAGCGGAGGGGGCGGCCGGTCTTTTCATCTAAGACGGCGGCGAGGTCATAGTCGCCGCGGCAGGCGATGAGAGCGGTGGGATGGTGGTGCTCTATGATGAGGTCGTAGATCTGCTCCGCTTGGTCGAGGTCCGGGGGGATGGTAAAGACGGCGTACTGTTCCCAGCCGACAACGGTCTGGCGGTGGAAGCGGATCGCGTTTTGCCGGTATTTTAGGGTGATGCGGCGGCGGCCCAAAAGGAGGGTGCGGTCATAGAGGCGTTCCCGGAGCTCCTCGGCCAAGCGGAGGTCGTCGGGGGTGTGGCGGGAGGGGGCTTGGGAGAGAAAAGCGTCCAGCAGCAACTCCGTCTGGGGGTGGGGAAACCGCTCCAGCACCAGCAGCGCCCGTGTTTTCAACGGCACCTCGCCGGGGAGGGACAGGATGTGTCCTAAAAGCTCAAACACCTGTCCTTGGTGAGAGGGCTCCAGGCTACTGATCCAGCCGGCGGTCTCCGGCACGAACCGGGCGGTATAGCCGTGAGGCGGGTCAGGGGTGGCGAGTTTTTCCTCCAAGATGGCGGATAGCTCCCGATGAGCCAAGGTGTCTTTCTGCATAGTCGGCCTCCTCACATGGTGGACAGGCGCAGGTCATAGAACTGCCGGACCCATGGGGGGAGGTCCGGGGCCTGCTGGCGGATTTTTTGGAGGGTTCGCCGGCCCACCCGGCGGTCCAGGATGGCTAAGATGCGGATGATGGGGTCGTCACTCCCCAGCGCGGCCTCAATGGGCAGGTCCAGAAAGGCCGTGGCGGCGCGGAGGAAGTCCGTCTCGCAGTAGACGGCCTCCCGGTTCCATGTCTCCCGCAGCGTGGGATCGTCATAGCTCCACTGGCTGGTCTCCTCCCAGAGACGGCGCAGATCGCTCTCCTGACGGTAGATTGCCGGCCAAGCGAAGTATACTATCTCCCGGCCGTCCATGCGGATGGCCGCCCGGCCGTAGGCGTTGTGGACGGTGTGATAGCGGGTCAGGAAGTAGGTGATTCGGCCCCGCAGCGCAGGGCAGAGCCGGTCTGTGAGCCGCCGGTTCAGCGCGGACCAGGATTTGTAGTGGTTCACTCGGCACCCCCCCTTTGGCAGTAGAGGAAAAGCCGGCACACGGGATTTTTCCATGTGCCGGCTGACGGTTTTTCGGCTTTTTTAACGCAGTACCGCGCCCAATTCCTTTTTCAGGGTCTCCAAAATGCTCCGCACGTCCTCGTCGGCCTCCTCGGCGGTGAGGCTGCCCTCGTCGGAGCGGAGGATCAGGTTGAAGGCCACGCTCTTCTTCCCCTTGTCGATGCCCTTGCCCCGGTAGATGTCGAAAAGGCTGACCTCCTTCAGGAGGCCCTTGGCCCCCCGGCGGATGGAACGCTCCAAGGCGCCCACGGTGACAGACTCGTCGCACACCACAGCGATGTCCCGCGTCACCGAGGGGAACCTGGGCAGGGGGACGTACTCGGCGTCCGCGCCACGGGCGTTCATCAGCCCGTCAAAGGACAGCTCCGCGCAGTACAGCTCCCCGTCCACCCCAAAGGCCTTGGCCACGTTGGGGTGAATCTGGCCCAACACACCCACCATATCGCTGCCGCTGTAAAGGTAGGCGCAGCGGCCGGGGTGGTAGGAGGGGTCGTCTGCCACGGGCAGGAAGGTCACCTCCTCGGCTCGGATATCCTTCAAAATGGCCTCTACCGCTCCCTTCAGGCTGTAGAAGTCGAAGCCCTCGCCGTAGGCACCCAAGGTGAGCACCTTCTTCTCATTGGCAAGGCCGTCCTCCCCGCCGGGGAGATACGTGCGGCCCAGCTCGTAGAGGCGCACGTCCTTGTTCCGATAGTTGTAGTTCCGGGCGAGGATGTCCAGCATGGAGGGCAGGGTGGTGGTGCGCATGATGGAGGTATCCTCCCCCAAGGGGTTCAGGATCTTGAAGGACTTGCGGCCGCAGTGGTCCGCCTCCCAGCCGATCTTGTCGTACCAGGTGGGGGAGATGAAGGAGTAGGTGATGATCTCGTCGTACCCGCAGGAGCGGCACACCGCCCCCAGCCGCTGCTCCAGCTTCTGGACCTCGGAGTAGCCGCCCATGGTGGTCTGGCCCCGCATGAGGGTGGTGGGGATGTTGTTGTACCCGAAGAACCGGGCCACCTCCTCCGCCAGGTCGGCCATCTCCTTCACGTCGCCCCGCCAGGAGGGGACCTCGATCATCCCCCGCTGCTTGGTGGTCTGGAACCCCACCTTCTGGAGGATGGTGTACATCACGTTCTCCGACACATCGGTGCCCAGGAGGGCGTTGATCTTCTCCGGCTCCACCGGCAGCACCGTGGGCTGGGGCACGTAGTTGAGGATGTCGATAATCCCCTCCACCACCTCGCCGGCCTCCAGCAGCTCAACCAGCTCGCAGGCCCGGTTGACGGCGGGGAGAGTGTTCAGCACATCCAGCCCCTTCTCAAACTTGGCGCTGGCCTCGGTGCGCATCCCAAGGGCCAAGGCGGTCTTGCGGATGGTGGTGCCGTCGAAGTTGGCGCTCTCAAAGACCACGTCCACCGTGTCGGCCACAATCTCGGAGTTCAGGCCGCCCATGATGCCCGCAAGGCCCACCGCCCGGGTGTCGTCGGCAATGACCAGCATATTGCCGGTGAGCTTGCGCTCATTGCCGTCCAGGGTGGTCAGCACCTCGCCGTCCTTGGCCCGGCGGACGATGATCTTGCCGCCCTGCACGTAGCGGTAGTCGAAGGCGTGCATGGGCTGGCCGTACTCCAGCATCACATAGTTGGTGATGTCCACGATGTTGTTGATGGGCCGGACCCCCATGGACCGCAGGCGCTCCCGCATCCACTTGGGGGAGGGCTTGATCTGCACGTTGCGCACCATCCGGGCGGTGTACCGGGGGCACAGATCCGGGTCCGGGGTCTCCACGTCCAAGAGGTCCACAATGGTCCGCACCAGCGGGTTCCCCGCGTCCTCCGGGCACCCCTTCACCACCGGCTGGTGGAGGTAGAGGGGCTTATTAAAGGTGGCGGAAGCCTCCCGGGCCAAGCCGATGACGCTGAGGCAGTCGGGCCGGTTGGGGGTGATCTCGAACTCCACCACGTGGTCGTCAGCGTTGATAATAGGCTTGATGTCGTCGCCGGGCTTGCAGTCCTCCAGCAGGACAAAGATGCCGTCGGGGATGCAGTGGGGGAACTCCTTCTGTTCGGCGTGGAGGTCGGCCAGGGTGCAGATGGTGCGGGTCTTGGTGTTGAAGGCCACCAGGTCCATGGAGTGGATATTCTGGCAGTCCGTCTCCACCGTGGTGCCCATAGGGGAGCCGTCCTCCGCCCAGACCAAGGCCACCGACCAGCGGCCGTCCCCCAGGGATTTCACTTCACCCGCTCCAGCGGCCACCACAGAGCCAAAAATCTTGTGCCCCAGCTCAATCTCCTCCGGGATGGAGGGCTTGTCCGGGTCGATGGGGTGGTAGTCGTTGAGGAGGGCGGCGGCGGTGATGACGCCATAGGGGAAATCCCGCTCGTCCAGGCCCAGCTCCTTTAAGGAGCAAAGCATTCCGTTGGACAGCACCCCCCGCAGCTTGCCCTTTTCGATCTTCTTGCCCCCGGGCAGGGTGGACTTGTGGAGGGCCACAGGCACCAAGTCGCCCACGTGGATGTTCCAGGCCCCGGTGACGATCTGAACCGGCTCGGACTGGCCCACGTCCGCCCGGCAGATCCACATGTGGTCACTGTCCGGGTGGCGCTCCATGGCCTTGATCCGGCCCACCACCACGCCGGAGATCTCCGCCCCCAGGTCGGTGGTCCCCTCCACCTTGGAGCCGGAGAGGGTCATGGCCTCGGCGAATTCTCTGTCGTCAACATCAATCTCAACAAACTCGTTGAGCCATTTTCTGGATAGATTCATATTGAAAACTCCTCTTGGTATCAGGTTTGTGTGTGTAGGGCGGGACCACTGGGCCCGCCATTCTTCGTAACGCGGCGCGCCTCACGGAATTTCCAGCCATTCCACCGGCGGATTCAGAAGGGTCTGTTCCTGCTCTGTTTTTACTTCCCGCCCGCCGCAGGAGGGGCAGCGGATGTCCGCCCTTGCATACAGCGTCACGGAATAGGGGAGCCAGTTGGACAGCTCCTGTGTCAGCCTGTCGCTGATTTGCTGTGTGATCGTCTGCTTTGTGCTCCACTCCGGAACGAATCGGTCCAGCAGAGCCAGATATCCGCCGGGGCCGTAGGTGGGCAGAAACCGTTTTTGGCCGTCCCCGCAGGAGAATTGAATCAGCTCATAGTTGGCTGGAAGGGCTTCACAGAATACCGTGCCGCAGGCTCTACAGCGGCAGGTGAGTGTTTCGATGCAGTATGTGGACGGCGCGTCCATCAAAACTGCTCCAAAAACCGCACGTCGTTCTCAAAGATCAGCCGCAGGTCGGCGATCTTAAACCGCCGCATAGCGGTGCGCTCCAAGCCCATGCCGAAGGCCCAGCCGGACCACTCCTCCGGGTCGATGCCGGCCATGCGCAGCACGTTGGGGTGGATCATCCCCGCGCCCAGCAGCTCGATCCAGCCCTCACCCTTACAGGTGGGGCAGCCCGCGCCGCCGCACTTGTGGCACTGCACGTCCATCTCGCAGGAGGGCTCGGTGAAGGGGAAGTGGTGGGGACGGAACCGGGTGACGGTGCCCTTGCCGAAGAGCTCCTCGGCCAGCAGGTTGAGGGTGCCCTTCAGGTCGGCCATGGTGACGTTCCGGTCGATGACCATGCCCTCCACCTGGTGGAACATGGGGGAGTGGGTGGCGTCCACCTCGTCCTTGCGGTACACCCGGCCGGGGGCGATAATGCGGATGGGCAGGTCCATGGTGTCCATGGCCCGCACCTGCATGGGGGAGGTCTGGCTGCGGAGCATCACCCGGCTGTCCTCGTCGAAATAGAAGGTATCGGACCAGTCCCGGGAGGGGTGGCCCTCCTCGGCGTTGAGACGGTCGAAGTTCAGCTCGGCCAGCTCCACCTCGGGGCCGTCCAGCACGGTGAAGCCCATGCCCACAAAGATGTCCTTGATCTCGTCCAGGGCGATATACATGGGGTGCTTGTGGCCC